>JAAYNH010000079.1 GCA_012520945.1 Treponema sp.
GAAAAAAACGTATAGAAATAATACTAACTAAATTTTTAAAAAAATGGGAATATATACTGAATACATAAACAGACGTCTTACTTTCGATCAAATTACTGTAGAAAGGAAGAATCAATTAAAAAGAATTTCTCATTTAAGAAAAAGGGAGATTATTGTATACGCAAGCGATTCTAACAAAGGAACGGCTCCAATATCCATCTTGCCACCTGATTTATTGCCTTTCAAGGATCAATTAGATTATGTCAAAACTAATGAAATTGATATAATCCTTGAAACACCTGGTGGAATTGCTGAAACTGTTGAAGATATGGTAGAACTGGTTCGTTCAAAATACGAAAAAGTTGGGATAATTATTCCAGGAATAGCAAAAAGTGCTGGAACTATTTTTTCTATGGCAGGTGATGAAATTTTAATGGGGGTTGCATCTGCACTTGGACCAATAGATGCACAAGTTGTTAGTAATGGAAAAAGGTTTTCTGCGGATGCATTTTTGGATGGACTAGAAAAAATAAAGAAAGAAGTGCTTGATACAGGGAAATTAAATCCAGCATATATTCCAATGCTTCAAAGTATTTCTCCGGGTGAAATTCAACATTTTGAGAACGCACAAAACTTTTCAAAAACACTTGTAACAAATTGGCTTTCAAAATACAAATTTAAGTATTGGGAAAGACATAATTCCACAGGAGAAATTGTAACTAAAGAAGAAAAGGAAGGTAGAGCTAATGATATAGCAAAACAACTTTGCAAGCATTCAGACTGGTTAACACACGGTAGATCAATTAGAATCAAAGATCTTAATGAAATGAGATTACAGATTTTTGACTATTCTAAAGATCCAGAATTAAATGATGCAATAGAAAGATATTATACACTTTTAAGAATGACGTTTGATTTAACAGGCATTTATAAAATTTATGAAACTTGCAACTCTCAAATATATCAGTCAATAAGTCAGACAGCAATTCCACAAATACCAATTCGTAAAAATATTAAGCCTCAAGCTGTACACGCAGATTTTAGTTGTCCAAAATGTGCAACCAGATATAAAATTCAACTAAATTTGGATAAAATTGTTAAAATAGAAGCGAAAGCTGTTCAATATCCAAAAAATGATATTTTTGTATGTCCAAATTGTGCAACACAAACGAACTTAACACCTATGAGAATGCAAGTTGAAGCTCAAACAGGACAAAAAGTTATTTTTTAACAGGACTATTATGAAAACTGCAAAAAGTAAAAACAATAGTGACTTTTCACTGATTTTCGATGAAATTGAAAAGTTCAACCAAAAGGATTCATCAATTATTGAAAATCTCGTAACAGAAGATGAACTTAAAATAGATGAATCAATTAGAGAATTTGGTAAAATTTGTAGTGAAATAAGCTCCAACGAAAGTAATACGACTGTTTTCTTGACTTTTTCATAAATGCCAAAAAAAAAGGCCAGCACCCAACAAGGGTTATGGCTAATGCTAAATAAACAGATACCAAAAAACAAAGAGAAATGAAAACAACAATTCTACTTTCAATCCTATTACTTCCCACAATTCTTTTGGGACAAGTAATTAATCATTTTGATAACTTAGATTCAAAATGGAATGTTGCCAAAACCTATCCTGCCGCAAATCAACAAAATCCAAACTTTGTGGCGACAACCACAACAGTTTACGGTTTTCAGGGCGACACGTTGATAAATAGTGAGCTATGGTTTAAGCTCTATTCAACGAGTGACTCATTGTTTCAAAGTAATCTTTTATACCGTGGTTTATTAAGAGAAGAAAACAATAAAGTATACTATCTTGACACATTAAACCAGCTTGATACCTTGTATGACTTCTCTTTGAATGTTGGCGACAGCGTTCTGTTTGATTTATATGGAATGTATCCCGAGTGGCTTCAAGTGGTTAATATTGACAGCGTTCAAATAAGCGGAGACTATTATAGACGACTAAAATTTGCTGAACCAACTATGAATGCATTCGATGAATTGAACGAAGTGTGGATAGAGGGAATAGGAAGTATTCACGGACCACTATTTCCAAATTTCCCAGTAAAGTTTAGTCAAGAAATGCCAGACTCAATGTTAGTTTCTTGCACATATTCGAATAATCAGCAGGTCTGGCAACACCAAAGTTATCCAAGCTGCTATGTAAACATAGTTCTAAGTGTTGACCAGTTGGAGCTTTCTTACTTCAAAATTTACCCCAATCCATTTATGGACAGAATTCACATTGAAAACAATGGATTACAACAATATGGATTAAGTGTATTGAACAGCTTAGGACAGACAATTAAACAAATACAAGTCAATAATGACAATCAAACCATTGATTTGACAGAATTGAAAGCAGGCATTTACTTTTTAAGAATTGAAAGTCGAGAGAACGCTAAAACAATGAAAATGATAAAAAAGCACTAAGCCATAACAGCGCATATAACCTATGGCGGGTGAAGTGGTAAATTCAAATTTTGGGCCTTTAAATAAGTTTGGTGCAAGCCGACAAGAAATCGCTTCGAAAACCGCCACAAGTCATATGCGCGAACCGTTAGGCACCACTTTAATAAAAGACAGAAATATGACAAATAGTGAATTTAAACAAGCTGCAAAAAAACACCAAGTAAGTTGGCGAGAACAAAACATAAGGAAAGAGTATAATACTTATGTAAC
>JAAYNH010000116.1 GCA_012520945.1 Treponema sp.
ACCGAACATTATACCTGCCAGTGTTAAAAAAAGTTTTGTTTTCATAGTTATTTGATTTAAAGATTAATAATCTCCACAACCATTCATGTTGATTTCAAAAACACCTCCTTGTTGTGTTTCAAATCCTTCATTTAAGATAATTTCATTTGCAGCTTCAAAAGTTACATTATCAGTACTTTTAACAGTAACTGTTCCTGATGTTGTAATAGAATTAGAAGCATTAGTCAATGAAGGTAGAGAATTTGTATTAGAATATACAATATCGTTGCCATCACAAAATCTAACATCGAAACTTATTGTGTTACCAACTGAAGATATGTTTTTGATGTAAATATTACCTAAATTTCCATTAGAAATGAAACAATAGGGATTAGATGTATTATGAAAGACAGTTCTACCTGAATTGCTAGACAAATGAGCGTTTGAATTGCTTCCTTTATTTGTTAAAGAACCGTTTAACCTAAAGACATAAACTTCATCTGTAGCACCTCCAGCTCCCGAACCATTACTATTTCCATGATAATTTTCATTTATACGATAAATAATTAATCCACTATTTGGTAAACTGCTTTCAAATGTGCCTGTTTTTTTTCTATATTCCAAAAACAAATATTGAGAAGAACCACTAATAGGAATTTTATAACAATTGTTCGATGGGGATGTTATTGGATTTAATGTATAAGTGCCTGAAGTTGTTATTTCAGGAACAGTTGTTATCCAATTATCATATTTAGATTTCATATATGCTCCCATGTGTTGTGGAGGGTTTTTAACGTGATCCATTAAATCCCAATCCCCAACAGGAGCCATATTATCACCATTATAATGATAAAGGTCTGGTGCTCCCAATGTGTGATACATTTCATGGCATAATACTCCCACTCCATTATAGGTTAAATGATCTTCAATTTGGAAATTATAATCCCAGACAAGTTTACCATTAATATACTCAGAAACTGAATGCAAAACCCATCTATGAGGCCATAATAAAGTATTCCATGCTGTTGTTTCTCCTCTAATGATAAAACAGATATTATCTACGCAGCCATCATTGTTATAATCTAAAATTAAGGAAGCAGGTATTTGATTTTTAACAAAATTTATTGCTCGTTGAAGTAAAGTGTGTTCTCTTGATTGTAAATCCCATGATGAAGTGTATCCGGAATCATTAGTTGCTGAATAAGGAGCATAATAATCCCTAATATGATTGTCTTGATATGAAATAATTGTCGTTCCGTTATTCGTTGGATAAAATGAGGTAGAAATATCTATTTGATTATAGCTTGCTTCATTAAAATAATTTTGCATAGAGTTTGCACCGCTAGTTGTGTTATTAAACATGGATGTGTAAACAGCTTGATTTGCAGGAAATTCTGTCTGGTCTGCAAATCTAATATAAATAACGATGTTATTTAAAATTGCGGTAGCTTTTTGTGATTTAATGTTGTTGTTCTTTGAAATAACAGTTTTTTTTGGAGTAGCTAATATAAATTCATTTCTTTTAGCCAATATTTTTTCAGAAGATATATTTATATTTGGCTCTAAATCTGTTGTATTAGGGTTTATTTCACCAACCACATATTGAGAGGCAATAATTTCATCATTATCTAGTTTTGCATAACAATAATATCCTGTCTCAGGATTTTGTATTATCGTAAATCCATCAATATCATGCAACCAATTATGAAATTCATCACCAGTTGCATAAATTTTCAATTCTTTATTATTTGGTTGTTTAATTGTCACTGGAACATTTGTCAGGTATGCTCCAAAAGACATAGGGCTATATAATAATCCAAATATAAGAAATGCTATTTTTAATAGTGTTTTCATCTTATTTAAATTATGGTTAATATGTTTGTTCAATTATATAAATGTTACTGTTGTAAAGGGACAGAGTAGTTTCTTATCAAGTTACAAAGTATTTTTGATTGTATTTGTTTGTGAGTATACAAATAACAGACAAAAATATATTGTAACTATTTTGTTAATATCATTCGTTTGGTATCAATTATTTTACCGTCTGCAATAAGCGAATAGAGGTACATACCGGCGGTGAGTTCTCCTCCGTGTATGGTTGTTGAGGCGGAGCCACGTTGTTTTAGTGTTATTCTGCTTATTTGTGCGCCATTCATATCGTAGATGTAGAGCTCTGCTCTTTGAATGGTTTCGGGCAATGCAAAAGCAATTTCCGTATCTTGCGTAAAGGGATTGGGTGTGTTTTGAAACAATTTGGCTCCCAGTAAGTCATTGCTACTTGCAGATTTTTCGTCGTTAGCTATTGTCTGTGCCTTTGAAGCATTTTGTGCAGCTACGGTTTTCTCCAAATTTTCCAATTGAATTTTCATTTCTTCAATTATAGTTTGTTGCTCTTTTATGCCTTCTACTAACAATGCTACTATTTCTGAATAAGCGACGGCTTTTGTTCCGCTGGGAGATGTACGTACTACATCCGGCAAAATCTTGTCCACTTCTTGCGCAATGAAACCGATATGAGCTAATTCGATATCTTCTTTTTCCATAGTAGCCATAACTTCGGGATCTAAAGGAGAGTAAGAGTTTTTCTTGGAGGTGGGAGTTGATGAATCAACAGCGTTTTGAGTAGGTTGTGTTTTGTCAGATTCTATTGAACTTTTGTATCTAAATGAAACACCCCGTAAGTTCAGTATTTTATCCAGTGGCTTTTCTATAACTTTTATGTCAAACTTTAAGGTTTCGTCTGATGGTGTATATCCTCCGTAAGCATAGACGGTGCCGTTACCTGTTACCGTGAATTTGTTATTGTTAGCAGCAAATGCTAAACTGGTATTGCGTGCAACATTAGCATATACGGCGACACCATCGTAAGATGTATTATTGAAGGCTGCATATAATCCGTATGAATGAAATGCGCCATCTTGAATTACGCTTAAAGCTCCATAGTCACCAAAATTTGAGTAGTTACCGATATAAACGCAACCATCAAAGAACCCTAATCCGTAATTGGGCTTATTACCATCTCTTAAAAAAGCGGTATAATCATCAACCGTCAGCCTTAATGCGTTTTGAAAGAACGTTGAGTTGTAAAATGTCAATCCGTTTGTTGCTCCTGCGGTAAGATTAAATTGCATGTTGCCGTTAACCGTACCTGTTGTTCCTCCAAACAATAATTTCCCATTGTTGAATACTTTCATTTGCGCATTAATTGCGATAGAGCATATTACTGCACTAAAAAGAAGAACTAATTTTTTCATAGCTATTAAAATTTAAAGGTTAAGATAAAATATTATTTCGCTCCAAAGGTAGAGAAATTTTTATACATATATATATATATA
>JAAYNH010000080.1 GCA_012520945.1 Treponema sp.
CACATAACAAGAAGTTCAAATCCGACAGGCAGTCAAGCTGCCTGCGGTTTAAAACAATGTTAGGCGGACGCCGCTTTCGCGGCGCTAAACTAAGAAAGATAAAGATGGTATAGTAGTTCGCGCCCTAAGAACGCCCGCCGTCCATGGCGGGCTAAGAATTTGAATGGAGAAAACATGGCAAATTCAGAAAATAAACAGTTTCAATACGAAATACAAGCCTATCAGGAAGACTGTGTAAATAATATTATCAGTCTTTTTGAAAGCCTGCGTCAAAAACTAAACTTCAATGAAGTAATGACGGAACACCATAATAAGCACAAATACAATTTTCCGGTTCAAGACACCAAAAACATTGACATAATGATGGAAACGGGAACGGGTAAAACGTTCACGTTTATCAAAACCATTTTTGAACTGAGTAAACATTTCGGTTACAAAAAATTTATCATTCTCATTCCGACAGTTCCAATTCGTGAGGGAACAAAAACAAACTTAGAGGACACCAAAGATTACTTCAAAAGCTTTTACGCTAACGAAAAAGAAAAGGAAATAGAGACCTTTGTTTATGAAGGTGGAAACATTTCAGCAGTTAGGCAATTTATCGGCACTACGCATTTATCGGTTTTGGTAATGACACCTAGTTCATTCAGCCACAAAGACAATATTCTAAACCGACCATTAGAAAAAGACATTAACACACCCGAATTATTTGTAAATAATCAGGAGCCGCCAAAAACCTATTTGGAATGTTTGAAACGATTAAATCCAATCGTGATAATGGATGAGCCTCATCGCTTTGATGGTGATGCTTTCAAAAAATACTTTAAAGGATTTGATAATTATTATTTACGTTTTGGTGCTACTTTCCCAAAAAAGAAGGATAGTTTACCTTTGTCCAATGTAGCTTATGTATTGGACAGTATTTCTTCTTTCCGACAAAGTTTGGTAAAGAAAATTGTGGTTTATACTCAAGATGTGGTTGAAAATGTTGATACACTTATTGGCATTGAAAAAGTGGGCTCTAAAAATATGGCTCACGTAAGCACTTTGACCAATGGAATTATCGTCAGACGGCAATTAGGTGTTGGTGCAGTTTTTAACGGAAAAAGTATAAAAAAAATAAATAAAGATACCATTATTTTAGCAGACGACTCGATTGAAAAGGTTGATTATTCTTTGTCTGACGAATCATTGCGGGCAATGATTAAGGAAGCAATCAAAATACATTTTGAGAAAGAAAAGGGATTGTTCGAGCAAGGCATAAAAGCATTGACCTTGTTTTTTATGGAAAGCGACACCAGTTTATTTCGTGGAAGCAATCCAAAAATCAAAAACTTTTTTGAAGAAGAATACAAAAAGCAATACACAGAAATTGTAAGTAAACTTGACCAATCAAGCGACTATTACAAATTCTTGCAGAACGACTTTGACAGCGACAATACACTGCAAGTTCACAAAGGATATTTTTCAGGAGATAAAGGAAATGCAGATGAAAAAGTAAAAGCAGGTGTTGATGAAATTCTTAAAGACAAAAAGAAATTGCTTTCGTTTGAAAGTCCTACACGTTTTATTTTTTCAATATGGGCATTACAAGAAGGATGGGATAATCCTAATGTTTTTACCATTTGTAAACTATCTAATCAAGGAAGCGAAATATCAAAACTCCAACAAATTGGGCGTGGTTTACGCATTTGCGTAAATCAAAATTTACAACGGCAAACGCTTAAAAATCTGAATGACGACCAAGAAGCATTTTGGAAAATCAATAACCTTGATGTAGTTGTATCAAGCAAAGAACGCGGTTTTGTTGAAGGTATTCAAAATGAAATTCTAAGTAATTCATTCCTCATTCCTGAAATATTTACGGAGCAGTATATCATTAAAAAACTCAAGGATAAAACAAAATTTGATGATGATACTGTTATTATGTTGGTTGATGATATTTTGAAAGGCAAGAAAATGATTGTTCGCAAGGCAATTGTAGATGGTCAAAAGATTTATGAAAAATCACCTGAATTTTCAGCTATTCTAAAACAACAAAACTTGCCCGAAGAACAAGTAAAAGCCATTGAAAGCTTGTTTGCAACCGACACAAACACTTACGTTCAGAAAGCCGAGAAGAAAAAAGAGAAAAAGAAAGTTTTCATTAAGGCAACGCA
>JAAYNH010000111.1 GCA_012520945.1 Treponema sp.
CTTTTTCTTCTCTATCTTATTGCTATTGGAAGTTTAAATATGTATTCCTTAGCTCAATACCAAGAATGGCATGGTTTAAATCCTATTAAAGCGTTTACACCAGAGTTTATAGGTTCTACAGTTGTTTTTTATCTCCTAGCTTTAATAGGAATTATAGTTTCTGCGGGTAGTCATTTTTGGGATAAAGAAAAAGGATTTGGTTTTCAATCAGGCAAACCTGAAAAAGGTGATTATTCTAGGTGGGCCAAAGAAGATGAAATCAAAAAAAGATTAAAAGAAATTAATATAACAACACCAACTGTTGCTCATGCGGGGATGCCGCTTCTTGTCAAAAAGAATCATGTTTGGGTTGATGACGGAGAGTCACATACATTAATAATGGGTTCTACTGGTAGTGGTAAAACAAGAAGATTAATCACACCACTTATTAAGATTCTTGCTAAAAAAGGAGAATCGATGATTCTAACCGACCCTAAGGGAGAACTTTATGAAGAAAACGTTGCAATGTTAACAGCTAAGGGTTATAACATTGTACTGTTAAACCTTCGTGATCCTGAAAAGGGAAATGCATGGAATCCCCTAACTTTACCATATCAATTGTATAAAGAAGGATCGGATAAAGCGAATGAATTATTATCGGATTTAGCAAGGAATTTACTTCATGATGAGAAGACAGATGATCCCTTCTGGCAAAATTCATCTGCCGACTATTTTACGGCTTTAGCTTTAGGATTGTTTGAAGATGCTAAAGAAGAGGAAATAAATCTAAATTCTATTAGTTATATGAGTGCTGTTGGAGAAGAAAAATATGGTGGGACAGTATATGCTAAAGAATATTTTTCAAGTAAAGATCCAGCTAAGCCAACATATATAAATGCCTCTGGTACAATAAATGCACCGCAGGATACCAAAAACAGTATATTATCAGTTTTCAGGCAGAAAATTAAGGTTTTTGCAACGACTGAACATTTATCAGAAATGCTAGCATATAGTGATTTTGACATGAAAGACATTGGGCGTAAGAAGACAGCTGTCTTTATAATAATACAAGATGAGAAGAAGACATATCACGCCTTAGCAACAATATTTTTGAAACAGTGTTATGAAACACTTATTGATGTTGCTCAAGAAAATGGTGGTAAACTACCAACGAGAACAAACTTTATTCTAGATGAATTTGCTAACATGCCACCTTTGAAAGATGTTACAACAATGATTACAGCTGCGCGAAGCCGCCAAATAAGATTTAATTTAGTTATTCAAAACTTTTCTCAATTGAATCAAGTATATGGCGCTGATGATGCAGAGACAATAAAAGGAAACTGTGCTAATTTAGTATATTTGATGAGTAAGGAACTTAAAGCCCTAGAAGAGATAAGTAAGCTTTGTGGTGAAAAGAAAGTCAAGGGTAAAGGTGAAAAAGAACCTGATAAAGATAAACCTTTAATATCTATTAGTGAACTACAAAGGTTAAAAATGGGTAATTGTATTGTAATAAAAGATAGAACATATCCTTTGAAAACAAAATTGCCAGATATGTCTGAATATGAATTTAATGAACCAAAAACAACACAAGTAAATTATCCTGTTCGTCAGAAGAGAGAAATTAAATTGTTTGACATTAAAGAATTTGTGAAGCAACAAAGGATGAATGCATATCCAAATGGAGGCCCGGGAATGTTTGATCCGCGTTTTGGTGGAAACACACCTTTTGATTTTTTACCTCCAAGTTCTAGACCGGCCAATCCTAACGTGGGACCTAATAGACAACCAACACCAGGATACAATCCTAATCTCTTTAATCCAACAGATGGCGAAGAAGGCTTTAATGTTGATGAATTAATTAAAAAAATAGATGCAAAGATAGCAGAATTAGAAGCGGAGGAGAAGATGGAAAGAGAAAAAGAACAGGCCAAAGTGATTCCAGAGCCGGTTCCATTAGAGGAAGTTGCTTCTAAACCAAAAGTGGAACATCAAGAGATTGTTCCGCCAATTGATTTTGAAAAAGAACAGATAGAAAAAACAGATATACAAGTGCCAAATGAAGAAGTGGTGATTGTAAATCCCGATATAGAAAAAATAATTAACTCATATGAAAATGATGAAAATACAGATGATCAATTCTTTGATGATTTCTTCAGCGATGATGAATAGGCATCTTTAGTTTATTGAATATTAAAAACTACATATAATAATGTAGCAGGTGATATAAAATGAAAAAAATATCCATTAGAGAAATTAATCAGTTGCCCAACCCCAACATTATCGACGTTAGGGAAACATATGAATATGAAATGGGAAA
>JAAYNH010000081.1 GCA_012520945.1 Treponema sp.
TACTCGTGAATATCGTGAGTCTTTAATAGGAAAAGTACTTGCAAGTGCAGTTTATATTAAAGATACGGAAAGTGATGAAGAGCGTTGTATCTTTCGTGCCGGTGAAAAACTTCGTCCTCATGATATTGATGAATTATTTATGCATAATATCAAAGAACTGCTTGTAATAAATTTTACAAGCGAAAATTCACTGGATTCGCAAATTATTATAAACTGTTTTGAACGTGAAGAAATCGTTTTTTCTAAAGAAGTTAGTGAAAGTGGTGAGCCAACAAGAGAAAATGCACTTTCAAAGGTATATTCAATTCTTATGCCGGGTGAACCGATAACATTGGAAACAGCTGAAAAAGATTTGGAATCGATGTTCTTTTCTTCTAGACGTTATGATTTAGGCCGTGTAGGTCGATATAAATTAAATAAAAAATTCGATTATGCAACTCCGCTTGAAGAAACTACTTTGACAAATCAAGATATTGTTGCAACTATGAAGTATCTTATTCAAGTTTATTCGGGAGACGCAAAAACAGACGATATTGACCACTTGGGTAATCGTCGTATTCGTTCCGTTGGCGAATTAATGACAAATCAACTAAAAACAGCATTTAATCGCATGGAACGCCTTGCAAAAGATCGCATGAGTTCAAAAGAAACTGAAACGATTAAACCGCAAGATTTAATTTCAATAAAACCTATTGTTGCATCAATTAAAGAATTTTTCGGTTCAAGTCAATTATCACAGTTTATGGATCAAGTTAATCCTTTGGCAGAGTTGACACATAAACGACGTTTGAACGCACTTGGTCCCGGAGGCCTTTCTCGTGATCGTGCAGGTTTTGAGGTACGTGATATTCACTATACACATTATGGTCGTATGTGTCCAATTGAAACACCGGAAGGCCCAAACATCGGTTTGATTGTTTCTTTGGCAATTTATGCTCGTGTAAATGATTATGGCTTTTTGGAAGCTCCATTCCGTAAAATTGAAAATGGTAAAGCTACTCAGCAAGTTGACTTTTTGTCTGCGATGGATGAGGATAAGTATTATATCGGTCAAGTTTCCGTTAATATGAAAGAAGATGGCACTTTTGCTACAGATACAATTGCTTGTCGCCGTTATGGTGATTATACTGCACGTTCTCCAAAAGATGTTCAATATATGGACGTTTCTCCAAAACAAATTATTTCCGTTTCTGCAGCTTTAATTCCTTTCCTTGAACATGACGATGCCAACCGTGCATTGATGGGTTGTAATATGCAACGACAAGCAGTACCTTTGTTATTCCCTGAACCGCCACGTGTTGGAACAGGTTTGGAGAAAAAGTGTGCATATGATTCCGGTGTTCTCATTAAAGCAAAACGTGCCGGTGAAGTTGTTTGGGTTACTTCGGATTTAGTTAGAGTTAAGCCTAATAAACAATCAAATCCTGAAGATTTTGATGAATATCCTTTGTTAAAATACCAACGAACGAACCAGGATACTTGTTATCACCAACGACCTGTTGTAGATTTCGGCCAAAAAGTTGAAGCGGGACAAGTTCTTGCTGACGGTCCTTCAACATTTAACGGTGAGTTGGCGCTTGGTAGAAATATTTTAGTTGGTTTTGTTCCTTGGAATGGTTATAACTATGAAGATGCTATTCTCATTTCACAACGTGTTGTAACTGAAGATATGTATACTTCTATTCATATTAAAGAATTTATCACTGAAATTCGTGAAACGAAACTTGGCCCTGAAAAAATTACGCATGATGTTCCACATACAGGTGAAAAAGCATTGGATAACTTAGATGCTGAAGGTATTATTCGTATAGGTGCAAAAGTTCGTTCCGGTGATATTTTGGTTGGAAAAGTAACTCCAAAATCCGAAACGGAAACTACTCCCGAATTTAAGCTTTTGAATTCAATTTTCGGTGAGAAAGCAAAAGAAGTACGCGACTCTTCTTTACGCGTACCGCATGGTGTTGAAGGAACCATAATTGATGTTCAACGTTTGCGTCGCAATGAAGGAGATGACTTAAATCCTGGTGTTGACGAAGTTGTAAAAGTTCTTATTGCTATTAAACGTAAATTACGTGAAGGCGATAAAATGGCCGGCCGTCACGGAAATAAAGGTATTGTTGCACGTATTCTTCCTGTTGAAGATATGCCATATCTTGAAGATGGTACACCTCTAGATGTTTGTTTAAATCCACTGGGTGTTCCTTCACGTATGAATATCGGTCAAATTTTGGAAAGTGAGCTTGGGCTTGCCGGTTTTTATTTGGATGAATGGTATGAAACACCTGTTTTCCAATCACCAAACAGCGAACAAATTAAGGAAAAGCTTGTTAAAGCCGGATTTAGCGGTAATTCGAAGGCTATTTTGCATGACGGTCGTACGGGTGAACCATTCCAAAACCCTGTTTTTGTTGGCGTAATCTACTTCTTAAAATTACATCACTTAGTTGATGAAAAAATGCACGCTCGTTCAACAGGCCCTTATTCTCTTGTTACGCAACAACCACTTGGTGGTAAAGCACAATTTGGTGGTCAACGTCTTGGTGAAATGGAAGTTTGGGCTCTTGAAGCTTATGGTGCCGCAAATACATTGCAAGAATTATTGACAATTAAATCTGATGATATGATTGGTCGTTCAAAGATTTATGAATCAATTGTAAAAGGTGAACCGTCAACTACAGCCGGAGTGCCGGAAGCATTTAATGTTCTTGTTCAAGAATTGCGCGGTTTGGCTTTAGATTTTACAATTTATGATGCAAAGGGAAAACAGATTCCGCTTACAGAGCGTGATGAAGAATTAATCACAAAAGCCGGTTCTAATTTCTAAAATCGATTATGCCTGCCTTAATGGCGGGCATTTAGGCAATTGCCAAGCATATATAGGAGAAATAAATGCGTGATATTCAAGATTTTGATAGCTTGATGATCAAACTTGCTTCACCTGACACAATTCGTGCGTGGTCATACGGTGAAGTAAAAAAGCCTGAAACAATAAATTATCGTACGTTGCGTCCGGAAAAAGAAGGCCTTTTTTGTGAACGAATTTTCGGTACAACTAAAGAATGGGAATGTTATTGTGGAAAATTCAAGTCTATTCGTTATAAAGGTGTGATTTGTGACCGATGTGGCGTTGAAGTTACTCATTTTAAAGTACGTCGTGAACGTATGGGACACATTGAGTTAGCAACTCCTGTTTCACACATTTGGTATTATCGCTCAGTTCCTTCTCGAATGGGTTTACTTCTTGATTTGCAAGTTGCCGCTTTACGTTCTGTTCTTTATTATGAAAAATATATTGTAATTGATGCCGGCGACACCGACTTGAAAAAAATGCAACTCCTTACTGAAGATGAGTATCAAGAAGTAAGAGACCGTTACGGAGAGTCATTTAGTGCCGGCATGGGTGCGGAAGCCATTAAAACATTGCTTGAAAATCTTGATTTAGATTCTCTTGCGGCAGAACTCCGTGCAAAAATGATTGAAAAAGGTTCAAAAACAGACAAGCGTCTATTAAAACGAATTGAAATTGTAGAAAATTTTCGTTCTTCAACGAATAAATGTTCATGGATGATTTTAGATGTTATTCCCGTTATTCCGCCGGATTTGCGTCCGATGGTTCAGCTTGACGGTGGCCGTTTTGCAACATCTGACTTGAATGATTTGTATCGTAGAGTAATTAATAGAAATAATCGTCTTAAGAGATTGATGCAGTTAAATGCTCCTGATATTATCATTCGCAATGAAAAACGTATGCTCCAAGAAGCTGTTGATTCGTTGTTCGATAATTCAAAACGCAAACGTGTAGTTAAAGGTGCTTCAAATAGGCCTCTTAAATCAATTTCGGATATGCTCAAAGGAAAACAAGGACGCTTCCGACAAAATCTTCTTGGAAAGCGTGTAGACTACTCCGGGCGTTCAGTAATTGTTGTTGGTCCTGAATTGAAATTATGGCAATGCGGTTTGCCTACAAAAATGGCTATGGAATTATTCAAGCCTTTTATAATGAAAAAACTTGTAGACAAAGGTGTTGTTGGAAATATAAAAAAAGCAAAAATTTTGGTTGAACAAGAAGCTACTGAAGTTTTTGCCATTTTAGATGAAGTTGTCAGAGAACACCCTGTTATGCTAAACCGTGCTCCGACTTTGCACCGTTTGGGTATTCAGGCGTTTGAACCTGTTTTGGTGGAAGGAAAGGCAATTAAGCTACATCCTCTTGTTTGTCATGCATTTAATGCGGACTTTGACGGTGACCAGATGGCAGTTCACGTTCCTTTGACACAAGCAGCTCAAATGGAATGTTGGACATTGATGCTTTCTGCACGAAATTTACTCGACCCTGCAAACGGAAAAACGATTGTGTATCCATCACAAGATATGGTTTTGGGTATCTATTATTTAACAAAAATTAAAACATCCGGCAAGGGAACAGGTAAACGTTTTTCAAGTGTAAATGAAGCAATTTTAGCTGCAGAGTCAAAGGCAATTGAATGGCAATCCGAAATTAAAGTGCCTGCTCCAAAAGATGCAATTGATGGTAGTTTTAGAAAAGACGATATAATTTCAACATCGGCAGGGCGTTTGATTTTTAATGAGGAAATGCCGGAAGAAGTAAATTTTGTAAATGAATTGCTTGCCGATAAACAACTTAAAACACTTATTGAAAAAGTGTTGAAAGAAAATGGACCGTGGCTTACTGTTCAGATGGTTGATGCTATAAAAAATGTTGGATATAAATATGCAACATTCTTTGGAGCAACATTTTCTATGGATGATATTATCGTTCCAAAAGAAAAAATTGAAATGCTTGAAAAAGCCGGAAAAGAAGCGGAAAGCACATATAAAGATGCACGACGCGGTCATATTACATCGACAGAATGTCACGATCGTGTAATTGATATTTGGACAAAAACAAATGATGAGCTTACCGATGTAATGTATAAAAATTTGGAAAAAGATCAAGATGGTTTTAATACTATCTATATGATGGCCGTTTCCGGTGCTCGCGGTAGTAAAAATCAGATTCGTCAGCTGGCAGGTATGCGTGGTTTAATGGCTAAACCGAACGGTGAAATTATTGAATTACCTATTCGTTCAAACTTTAAAGAAGGTTTATCTGTTATTGAATTCTTTATTTCAACATCGGGTGCTCGTAAAGGTCTTTCAGATACTGCTCTTAAAACGGCTGATGCCGGATATATGACTCGTCGTCTTGTTGATGTTGCTCAAGATGTTGTTATAAATGAAGAAGATTGTGGCACAATTAACGGAATTGAGTATACTGTAATTAAAGATGGGGACGAAATAAAAGTACCGTTGAAAGAACGTATTGTTGGACTTTTTACATTGGAACGCATTTTAGACCCGATTACTTCGGAAGTAATTTGTGATGTAAATGAATATATTACTGAAGAACTTGCAGAAGCAATTGAAGATGCAGGTGTGGAATCCGTAAGACTTCGTTCTGTTCTTACGTGTGAATCCCGACATGGTGTTTGTTGTAAATGTTATGGACGAAACTTAGCCCGTAATAAAATTGTTGATATTGGTGAAGCTGTTGGTATTATTGCTGCACAATCAATCGGTCAGCCGGGTACACAGTTAACGATGCGTACGTTCCATGTTGGAGGAACCGCATCCAGTGTTAGTCAAGAAAATCGTATTATGCTTAAACATAAGGTTCTTATAAACAAAATTTCCGGAACACACGTGAAAATGAAAGACGGAGCATGGCTTTTTACTCGAAAAGGCTCCATGTCTGTTAGTCGAATAATTGATGAGTTTGTTGTTCCAACTGGTGCAAATCTTCTTGTTGGTAATCGTGATGTTGTTAGAAAAGATGTTCCTTTGTTTGAAGTTAAAGGTAAAGAAACATTTGCAGGCGACACTGCAGTAGTTGTTTTTGCTGATAAAGGTAAAAAACTTTTGTTAATTGGCAAAGAACAAATGATTGAAATTAAAAACGGTTCTAGAGTGATTGTAAAAGAAGGCGATGTTGTTGACGCAAATGCTACGATTGCAACGTTTGATCCGTTTAGTGAGCCTATTATTGCTGAAGTAGACGGATATGTTCACTTTGAGGATATAATTGAAGGTTCAACATTATCGACTGAAGTTGATGAATCAACTGGTAGTATTGAAAATAAAATTACAGATTTGCATCTTGATACAAAACAACCGCGTGTTCTTATTACCGATGAAGTTGGAAATGAGCTCGGAAGCTATTATTTGCCAGGTGGTGCGGTTCTCTCTGTTGAAGATAATCAAAAAATTACAACAGGTACGATTATTGCAAAGATGCCGAAGGCAACTGTAAAAACAAGCGATATTACGGGTGGTTTGCCTCGTGTTTCTGAATTATTTGAAGCACGAAAACCAAAAAATCCGACTGTTTTAGCACAAATTTCCGGAACAGTTGAGTTTAAAGGAATTTCAAAAGGCAAACGCAACATTGTTGTTAAGGACAAATATGGCAAAGCATTCGAACATGCCGTTCCAATGACAAAGCGTTTGTTAGTTAGAGACGGTGACGTTGTTGATGCAGGCGAACAACTTTGCGACGGTTCATTGAACCCTCATGATATTTTGACAATTAGCGGAGAAAATGCTCTTCAAAATTATTTGCTTAACGAAATTCAAGATGTTTATAGCACACAAGGTGTAAGCATTAATGATAAGCACATTGGTGTTATTTTGCGTCAGATGTTACGTAAAGTTGAAATTGTTTCAGTTGGAGACACTAGATTTATCTATGGACAACAAGTTGACAAATATCGTTTCCATGAAGAAAATCGTCGTGTTATTTCAGAAGGTGGACAACCAGCAGTTGCTCGTCCTATGTTCCAAGGTATTACAAAAGCCGCATTGAACATTGATTCGTTTATTTCTGCTGCATCTTTCCAAGAAACTACTCGTGTTTTAACGAATGCTGCAATTGCCGGACAAACGGACGGTTTGCGCGGTTTGAAGGAAAATGTTATTATAGGTCATATGATTCCTGCAGGAACAGGTATTCGTAACTATAAGAATGTGAAACTTTTTGATAGTAATTCAAAAGATTTAGATTTACAGATGGAAGAAATTCTTGAAGCACGTAAGTTAGAAAAAGAAATGGAATATCAAATGGATGATTCTGCTTTTGATTCTAATGATGGTTTGTAAAAATTTTATTGCATAAATAATTAATGTGATAAAATAACAACTGGCTATAGACAAGAATTTGTTTATTTGTTAGATTAAAATTTACTGTTTTGTTTATTCACCGGAGTGCTGCCGGTTATAATTATAGGAGAAGGCTAATGCCTACAATAAATCAATTGATTCGTCAAGGGAGAAAAAGTGCCGATAATCATACAAAGTCACCGGCACTCCAGTCATGTCCTCAAAAGCGTGGTGTTTGTACGCGTGTAATGACTGTAACTCCTAAAAAGCCAAACTCAGCTCTTCGTAAAGTAGCTCGTGTTCGCTTAAGCAATGGAATTGAAGTTACTGCATACATTCCAGGCATTGGACATAATTTGCAGGAACACTCAGTTGTTCTCATTCGTGGAGGTCGTGTTAAAGACCTTCCGGGTGTTCGTTATCATATTATACGTGGTACAAAAGACACTCTCGGTGTTACAGATCGCAAGCGTAGTCGTTCTAAATACGGTGCCAAACGTCCAAAGGCATAAGGAGATAAGTTATGGGAAGAAAAAATAAATCCGTAGATCGTCCTATTTTGCCTGACACAAAGTACAATAGTGTAGTTGTTTCAAAATTTGTTACTCGCATGATGTTGGATGGCAAAAAAGCGACAAATACTCGTTTAGTTTATGAAGCAATGGATATTCTTAAGGCAAAAACAGAAAAAGATCCTTTAGAAGTTTTCCTCAAGGCTTTAGATAATGTAAAACCAATGGTTGAAGTAAAAAGTCGCCGTGTTGGTGGTGCTACATATCAAGTACCTATTGAAATTCGCGACTCTCGTAGAGAGGCTTTGGCAATGCGTTGGGTAATTGGTGCCGCTCGTACTAAGAGTGGACGTGGCATGGGTGAACGCCTTGCACAAGAACTTCTTGATGCTTACAATAATACCGGTACAGCGTTCAAGAAAAAAGAAGATACACACAGAATGGCAGAAGCAAATAAAGCCTTTGCACATTATCGTTGGTAAATTATATGCTTAAAATAGTCGCAAGGTTTTTCTTGCGACTATTTTCGCTATTATAGATATTTATACAAAATAAAAAAAACGTAAAAAAAATCGATTTACCACTTGAAACTTTTTTTTAAATAATGTATAAATTAATAACCTATACTTTTTTACTATAGGGAATTATACGCTTTTTTGCGTAATAACGGGTTCTTTAATTGTTAGGCGAACATTTATATTATGTTCGACAAAAATCGTAAAGTTTTATCTATAATATGTTATGTATTATAGATAGTTCAGGTTTTTGTAGCCCCAAATGCATGATTGAAATCTGTCGTTGATAGAATCAATATAATGGATGGTGTTAGGGGTTCTTGACTTGCGGTTGTTTATGCCGTCGGCTCCGTGATACCAGACCGGTCATTAATTTGCTTAATGATGATAGGTGGTTCCAGCCAAACAAACTGAAGATATAGTTTGTTCACAAGTATTACTCTTAAATATACTTATCTGGAATAATCACTTTTCACAAAATCAGCAAATTGCAAACAATAGTGTGTGTAGTAGAATGTGCGGCACTGTCGTGCACGGCATTCGATAAAATACAACACAAATATTTTAATTTTTAAATGCCTTTAATCTGTAAGGAGGATCAAATGGCAAAGGAAAAATTTGAACGTAATAAGCCGCACATGAACGTTGGTACTATCGGTCACGTTGACCATGGTAAAACAACACTTTCTGCAGCAATTACAGCTTACTGTGCAAAAAAGCACGGTGACAAACTTCTGAAGTATGATGAAATTGACAATGCTCCGGAAGAAAAAGAACGTGGAATTACAATTAATACACGTCACCTTGAGTATCAGTCAGACAAACGTCACTATGCACATATTGACTGTCCGGGACACGCTGACTACATCAAAAATATGATTACCGGAGCAGCTCAGATGGATGGTGCTATTCTTGTAGTTTCAGCTCCTGACTCAGTTATGCCTCAAACAAAAGAACATATTTTGCTTGCTCGTCAGGTAGGTGTACCTAAGATGGTTGTATTCTTGAACAAGGCTGATTTGATGGACGATCCGGAATTGTTGGAATTGGTTGAAGAAGAAGTTCGTGACACATTAGAAGGATATGGTTTCCCACGTGATACACCGATTGTTAAAGGTTCCGCTTTTAAGGCTTTGGCAGAAAATGCATCAGCTGAAGATACTGCTCCTATTGATGAATTGATTAATGTAATGGATACATATTTTGATGATCCTGTACGTGCTTCAGATCTTCCTTTCTTGATGCCTATTGAAGACGTTTTTACAATTTCAGGACGTGGTACGGTTGTTACCGGTCGTATCGAACGCGGTGTTGTTAATATGAACGAAGAAGTTGAAATTGTTGGTATTAAACCTACACAAAAAACAGTTGTTACAGGAATTGAAATGTTCAACAAATTGTTGGATAATGGTCAAGCTGGTGATAACGTTGGTCTTCTTCTTCGCGGTATTGACAAAAAAGCTGTTGAACGCGGTCAAGTTCTTGCAAAACCGGGTTCAATTAAACCTCATACAAAATTCGAAGGTCAAATTTATGTTCTTTCTAAGGAAGAAGGAGGACGTCACAATCCGTTCTTCAGTGGTTATCGCCCACAATTCTATTTTAGAACAACTGACATTACAGGTACAATTATGCTTCCGGAAGGTGTTGATATGGTTAAACCTGGTGACAACACAAAGATTTTTGGTGAGCTTATTCACCCTGTTGCTATGGATAAAGGTCTTAAGTTCGCTGTTCGTGAGGGCGGAAGAACTATCGCTTCAGGTCAGGTAACTGGCATTACTGAATAATTGTAATTGTCGGATACAAGATGGGTTTTGTGTTTGCAAAGCCCATCTAAAAGTCCTGGAGGAAAAATGGCTACCGAAAAAATTCGTGTTAGACTTCGCGCTTTTGACGTGGAGTTAATAGATCAAAGTGCAAAATCAATTGTGCAAACTGTACAAAAAGCAGGAGCTAAGGTTTCAGGACCAATTCCGCTTCCAACAAGAATTAATAAGGTTACAGTTTTGCGTTCACCTCACGTAAATAAAAAAGCACGTGAACAGTTTGAGATGCGCACGCATAAACGCTTGATTGACATTATCGAGCCATCGGCGGATGTTATGGATTCGTTGATGAAGCTTGAGTTGCCGGCAGGTGTTGATGTTGAAATTAAGCAATAAATATATATTGCAAAAAAAACAGTACGGTCCCTAGGATCAAGGGATGGCGACTAAATAATGACGAAAATTCATTAATTTGAGTTTTCATTTAAGGAGATATCAGAATGAAAGGTCTGATTGCAAAAAAAGTTGGCATGACACAGGTGTTTGATGAAAACGGGAGCCTTGTTCCGGTAACCGTGATCCGCGTCGATCCTAATGTTGTAATTGCCAAAAAAACAAAGGAAGACTTTGGATATGATGCTGTAGTGCTTGGTCTTGATGATGTGAAAAAGCCTACAAAACCTTATGCGGGTCAATTTCCTGAAAAAATTTCCCCAAAAAAGAACTTAAAAGAGTTCCGTGACTTTGAGAATGATGTTGCGGTTGGTGATGAAGTTGGTTTGGAACTTTTTGAAGGCGTTCGCTATCTTGACGTAACAGCTACATCAAAAGGTAAGGGTTTCCAAGGTGTAATGAAACGTTGGGGCTTCCACGGTGGACGTAAAACTCACGGTTCTAAATTTCATCGTGCTGCAGGTTCGACAGGTCAGTGTACATCTCCTGGACGTAGTTTTAAAAACACAAAAATGCCGGGACGTATGGGGCGTGAAAGAATAACAGTTCAGAATCTAAAAATTGTTAAAATTGATCCTGAAATGAAAGTGTTGATGGTTCGTGGGTCAGTACCCGGGAATAAAGACTGTACGCTGATTGTCAAGTCCGCGGTAAAAAAAGAATTCTAACGACGAGGAAGACAAATGGAAAAGAAAGTCTATTCAGTCGATGGCAAAGAACTAAGGACAATTAATCTTGATGATGCGGTGTTTGGCCTCCCAGTCAATGAAGATGTTATTTATTATGCCATCAACAATGAATTAGCTAATAAACGCGTTGGTACTGCTTGTACAAAAGATCGTTCTGAAGTGCATGGAAGTAATGCTAAGCCTTATAGGCAAAAGGGCACAGGTCGTGCACGCCGTGGTGATAAAAAATCTCCACTCACAAGAGGTGGCGGTGTGATTTTTGGACCTAAACCACGCGATTTTAGTTTTACATTGCCGAAAAAAGTAAAACGTTTGGCAATGAAGTCAATTCTTAGCTTAAAAGCTCAGGAAGACAGATTGACTATAATTGAAGATTTTACAATTGCAAGTGGAAAAACAAAAGAGCTGGCAGTGATTCTTAACCGTTTTGCAAAAGATGAAAGAACGGTATTAGTGCTGAAGGATGATGATGCTATGCTTAAACGTGCAGGACGTAATCTTCCTAAACTTTCATATCTTGCATACAATCGTTTGCGTGCACATGATTTGTTTTATGGACGCAAAATTATTATGCTTGAAAGTGCTGCTAAACAACTTGCAGACTTTTATGCGGTTAAAAACGATGAAGAGGAGGCAAAATAATGGTATACGAAGATATCCTTATTGAGCCTGTGTTGTCAGAAAAAGCTACTTTGTTGCGCGAAGAAAGTAAGTATGTTTTCAAGGTGCATCCTGGTGCAAATAAATTTCAGATAAAAGAAGCTGTTCGCAAACTTTTCGGCGTAAAAGTTGTTGACTGCACTGTAATAAATGTGTGTGGAAAAATAAAACGGGTTCGCACAAGACCTGGCAAAACTTCCAGTTGGAAAAAAGCAATTGTCAGACTTGCTCCTGGCGAAACAATTAAGGTATTTGAGGGCGTTTAAGCTCTTAAGTTCGATAGATAAGGGGAACCAATAATGGCTCTTAAAGTTTATAAGCCAATCACTCCAGGTACTCGTGCTAGAATTGACCTGAAGCGAGAGGAATTGACTACAAACAAGCCTGAAAAGAGCTTAACAAGTGGTCTAAAGTCGCAAGGTGGACGTGGTGCCGGCGGACGTATTTCTGTACGTCATCAAGGTGGCGGACACAAGCGAAAATACCGCATAATAGACTTCAAACGTGATAAAAACGGCATTCCCGGAACAGTTCGTACTATTGAGTATGATCCTAACCGCAGTGCAAGTATCGCTTTGATTTTTTATGCAGATGGTGAAAAAAGGTATATCATTGCTCCTAAAGGGTTGCAAGTGGGACAAAAAATAATGTCAGGCGAAAATGCACCTCTTACAGTAGGAAATGCATTACCGTTGGAGGCAATACCGGTTGGTTTTACTGTACATAACATTGAATTAACTATTGGTCGGGGCGGTCAATTGGCTCGTTCTGCAGGTACAAGTGCCTTGGTTGCAGCCAAAGAAGGAGATTATGTTACAATTCGTCTTCCTTCAAGTGAAGTGCGTCGTGTGCATAAAAAATGTTATGCAACGATTGGTACCGTTGGTAATGAAGATTTAATGAATACACAGCTTGGTAAAGCCGGTCGTAAAAGATGGTTGGGTTTCCGTCCGTCTGTTCGCGGTATGGCAATGAACCCTGTAGACCACCCTCTTGGTGGTGGTGAAGGTGCCGGCAAAGGTCATAACCCAGTTACACCATGGGGACAACCTTGTCGTGGATACAAAACCCGCAAAAAGCGAAAGGTATCGAACAATTTTATTGTTTCACGCCGAAAAGCTGGTAGGAGATAACTGTGTCAAGATCGGTTAAAAAAGGCCCTTTTATTGAAAAGAGTCTTTATAAAAAGGTTATTGAAATGAATAAGCAAGCAGACAGAAAAATGATAAAAACATATTCTCGCTGCTCAACAATTATTCCTGAAATGGTAGGTAATACTATTTCTGTATACAACGGCAAAACTTGGATTCCTGTATATATTACAGAAAACTTGGTAGGGCATAAACTTGGTGAGTTTGCACCTACAAGAATTTTCAAGGGCCATGCCGGTTCAGACAAGAAGTCAAGATAAGGAAGGTGGTTAGAAAATGGCAGAAAAAACCGGATTTGTAGCCACGACAAAATTCCTTATTGCATCACCTACAAAGGTTCGTCCTGTAGCAAATGTAATTAAGAGAAAGACTTGTTCTGAGGCTATGGCTATTCTTGAGAATATGCCACAAAAGGGTGCAAAGTTAATTCGCAGTACATTAAAATCTGCAGTTGCTAATGCACTTTATGCAAATAAAAAACTCGATGAAGATATGCTTTATGTTAAGGATATTCGTATAGATGAAGGTCCTCGCCTAAAGAGAGTTTGGTTTCGTGCTCGCGGACGTGCCGATATGCTCTTGAAGCGCATGGCTCATATCACAGTTGTAGTTGATGAAAAGGCGGGGGAATAACGTGGGACAAAAAGTAAATCCAATCGGACTACGTCTTGGTATTAACAAAACCTGGTCATCTCGCTGGTATGCAGATCCTCGTGAATATGCAGATTTGCTCCATGAAGATTTAAGAATTAGAAAGATGGTTCAGGATTTGCCAGAGTGTAAAAATGCTGATATAGCTGAGATAGAAATTGTTCGTCATCCTCAGCGTGTAACTATCGTTATTCATACAGCTCGCCCTGGTGTTATTATTGGTGCAAAAGGTGCTAATATTGAAAAAATTGGTGTTGAAATTCAAAAACAACTTTCTAAGAAAGTGCAAATTAAGATTAAAGAAATTAAACGTGCAGAACTTAATGCTTCTTTGATAGCTCAAAATGTTGCCCGTCAATTAGTTAATCGTGCTTCTTTTAGAAAAACTTTGAAACAAGCAACAAGCAATACCATTAAAGCCGGTTCGCAAGGTATTAAGATTCGCCTTAGCGGTCGTCTAGGCGGTGCTGAAATGTCACGTACGGAAGAAATTAAGGAAGGACGCGTTCCTCTTCATACTCTTCGTGCGGATATTGATTATGGTTTCGCTGAGGCTCATACAACATTCGGTAAAATAGGTGTTAAAGTATGGGTTTATAACGGAATGATGTTTGGTCACGAACAAAAAGAAGATGCGGGTCAACTTCTAAAAAAACGTCGTGAGCGCACTGAACGTGCAAGTGGTTTAGAAAAACCGGCACGTGGTAGTCGCAGTAATAAATCTGCAAGGAGTTAATTATGGCAATGGCTCCTAAAAGAATCAAACACCGTAAGGTGCAACGGGGAAGAATCAAGGGCAATCAAACTCGTGGTTGTAATATTGATTTTGGCGACATTGCTTTGGTAGCTTTAGAACCGATTTGGCTTTCTGCTAAGCAAATTGAAGCTGCCCGTGTTGCTTTGAACCGTAAAATTAATCGTAAAGGTCAGGTTTGGATTCGTGTTTTTCCCGATAAACCAATTTCCAAAAAACCTGCTGAAACAAGACAGGGTAAAGGAAAAGGTGCTCCGGATTTCTGGGCGGCGGTAATTAAACCCGGTCAAATAATATTCGAAATTGGCGGAGTAGATCTTGAACTTGCTGAAGCTGCAATTGAACTTGCAGGAAGCAAATTGCCAATTAAAACTAAAACGGCATTCCGTCACAATGTAGAGTAGGGGTATAATAATGGCAAAAAAAGAAAAAGAATTGTCTTATTCCGAACTCATTGTAAAACGGAATGAGCTTAAAAGAAAGTATATGGATTTGCGTTTTCAAATGGTAATTGGACACGTTGATAATCCATTGCAAAAACGCACAATGCGTCGTGAAATTGCAGCGTTGAATACGCTTATTCGGCAAAAAGAAATAGCCGGATTGGATAAGTAGGAGCTGACTCGTGGAAGAACAAGTGGTTCAAAAAAAAGGTTCAAAGCGTTCTTTTGTTGGCTTGGTAACAAGTGATAAAATGGATAAAACAATTGTTGTGTCTGTTTCAACAAAAAAACTTCATCGCCTTTATAAAAAATATGTTACACGTGTTAAGAAATGCAAGGCACATGATGAATTGAACGAGGCACGTATTGGTGACCGCGTTCGTATCGTGGAAAGTAGACCTTACAGCAAAGATAAGTGCTGGAGACTTACTGAAATTCTTGAAAGAGCTAAATAATTAGAGAGGTCGGAAAATGATTCAAATGCAAACAACTTTGAACGTTGCTGACAATTCCGGTGCAAAGCTCGTTCAATGTATTAAGGTAATTGGTGGTTCAAAACGCCGTTATGCAAGTGTTGGTGATGTAATTGTAGTCGCAGTTAAGGATGCTATTCCAACTTCTACAATTAAGAAAGGTTCAGTTGAAAAAGCTGTTATCGTTCGTATTTCCAAAGAATACAGACGACCTGACGGAACATATATTCGTTTCGATGATAATGCTTGTGTTATTATCGATGCTAATAGTAATCCTAAAGGTAAACGTATCTTTGGACCGGTGGCTCGTGAGCTTCGTGATATGAATTATATGAAAATCGTTTCACTTGCTCCTGAGGTGCTTTAATTCCCGGATTTAGGAGATTTTAATTATTATGCAAAAGAAATTCAAAATCCGTAAGGAAGACACAGTAGAAATCATTGCAGGAAAAGACAAGGGCAAACGTGGAGCAGTTGTTCGTGTTATTCGCGATAAAGATAGAGTTATTGTTTCCGGATGCAACCTTGTAAAAAAAGCAATGAAAAAACGCAGCCAACAAGACCGTGGCGGTATTGTTGAGGTTGAAGCTGCAATTCATATTTCAAATGTAGCGATCGTTTGTAAAAAATGCGGTCCTACTCGTATCGGTTACAAACTCGACGGCGACAAGAAAATTCGTGTTTGCCGTAAATGTGGAGACACACTATAATGAGTAATTACGTACCTCGGCTTAAGAAAGTCTATAAGGACAAAATCGCCCCTGAGTTGTTTAAAGAACTCGGTTACAAATCTGTAATGCAAGTGCCTGAAATCAAAAAGATTGTGGTTAGCATGGGCGTTGGTGAAGCTCTCACAAACAAGAAACTCCTTGATGCCGCAGTAACTGACCTTACAATTATTACAGGTCAAAAAACTGTAAAAACTAAAGCAAAAAAGAGTATCGCGAACTTCAAACTTCGTGAGGGTAATGAGATTGGCGCAATGGTAACACTTCGTGGAGCAAATATGTATGAGTTCCTCGACAGATTGATTAATGTTGCATTGCCTCGTGTTAAGGATTTCCGTGGAATCAAGGCTACCGGTTTTGACGGACATGGAAATTTTTCTCTTGGTATTACTGAGCAGATTATCTTTCCGGAAATTGATTTCGATAAAATCGAAAAAGTTTCAGGCTTGAATATTAGTATCGTTACAAATGCAAAAACAGATAACGACGCTCGTGCTTTGCTTACCAAGTTTGGAATGCCTTTCAGGAAGTAGGTGAGAAGTCATGGCTAAAAAATCAATGATTATAAAGGCGAACCGCACTCCTAAATTCAGCACACGTAAAGTAAATCGCTGTGGTGTATGTGGTCGACCTCGTGGATATTTGCGGAAATTCAAGATGTGTCGCGTTTGTTTCCGTAAGTTGGCTAGTGAAGGCTTGATTCCAGGCGTTACTAAGTCAAGTTGGTAGGAGGATTTTAAATGAGTGTTTCAGATCCTATTGCAGATATGCTTACCAAAGTTCGGAATGCGGCATCTGCTCGTCATGAAAAAGTTGACGTTTCAACTTCCAAATTAAAATTGGAAATTGTAAAAATTCTGAAGACAGAAGGCTATATCAAAAACTTTAAGAAAATTACACAAGAAAACGGACATAATGTAATTCGTGTTTTTCTTAAATATGATGACAATAATGACCCTGTGATTCATGGTATTAAAAAAATTTCAACTCCGGGTCGTCGTGTTTATTCGGGTTATAAGGACCTTCCACGTGTATATAATGGATATGGTACTATTATCGTTTCTACATCGCTCGGTGTAACAACCGGAAAAAAAGCTGCTGAAAAGTTAGTTGGCGGTGAGCTTATCTGTACGGTTTGGTAGGAGGAAGTATGTCAAGAATTGGTAAACTTCCTGTTGTTATACCTGCAGGAGTGGACGTAAAAATTACACCTGATACAATTACTGTTACCGGCCCAAAAGGTACATTGACACAAAATTATTTAAATCTTGTGAAAATTGAAAATAACGGTAACGAAGTTGTTGTAACACGTGTTGATGAAAGCAAGCCGGCACGTAGTGCTCATGGTTTGTATCGCAATCTTGTAAATAATATGGTTGTTGGTGTAACTCAGGGCTTTAAAAAAGTTTTAGTCATCAACGGTGTTGGTTTTCGTGCAGAAGTTCAAGGAAATTTGCTTATTATGAACTTAGGTTATTCAAATGATTTTATTGCCGGCATTCCGGAAGGGTTGACAGTAACGGCTGATAATCAAGGTAAAGTTACAATAACCGGTATTGATAAACAATTGGTTGGTGAATTTGCTGCAGGGATTCGTAAACTTAGAAAACCTGAACCTTATAAAGGAAAAGGTGTTCGTTACGAAGATGAAGTTATTAAGCGCAAAGTCGGAAAGTCCGGCGTTAAATAAGGGTAAAGCTATATGATCAGGAAACTTAATGATAAAGATAGAAGACGGCTTAAGAGAAAAGTTCATATACGCAAGAACTTGCATGGTACTGCATTGCGTCCTCGTATGACAGTTACTCGCAGCAACAGTAACCTTTATGTTCAGGTAATTGACGATGAAGCAGGAAAAACTCTTGCTGCAATTTCAACACTGGAAAAAGATTTTGCTGCCTTAAAGCCAAATGTTAAAGATGCTGAAAAGCTTGGAGAAGCAATGGGTCAGCGTCTTAAAGAAAAGGAAATTACAACTGTAGTTTTTGATCGCAATGGTTATTTCTACCATGGAGTAGTGAAAGCATTGGCTGACGGCGCTCGTAAAGCCGGTATTGTATTCTAGGAGACTTTATGGAACGCAAAAAAGATTTTGATAGAGATCAACCTAAAGAATTTGTTGAAAAACTTATCAAATTGAACCGAACAGCTAAGGTTGTAAAAGGTGGACGTCGTTTCTCTTTTTCAGCTCTTACTGTTGTGGGTGACCAAAAAGGTCGTGTTGGCTTTGGTTTTGGTAAGGCTAATGATGTTACTGAGGCTATTCGAAAGAGTATAGAGAAGGCCAAGAAAAGTTTGATTTCCGTACCGTTGAAAAACGGCACAATTCCACATGAAATTCAAGCTAGATATAAGAGTTCATCCGTTCTTCTTATTCCTGCTTGTTCAGGTACCGGTATTATTGCCGGTGGTCCAATTCGTGCAGTAATGGAAGCAGCTGGTGCAACAGATGTTATGTCTAAATCACTTGGTTCAAATATTTCTATAAATGTAGTTCGTGCAACTTTTGAAGCATGTAAAGGTTTGATGAATGCACGTACAATTGCTAAAAACCGGGGTAAAACCCTTAACGAAATGTGGGGTTAATCATGGCTAAAAAGGTTAAAGTTACACTAGTTAAGAGTACTATAGGACAGAAGCCTGCAAAAAGGGCAACTGTTAAGGCTCTTGGCTTAAAAAAAATTAATTCAGTTGTAGAACATGAAGTAAATGATGCTATTATGGGTATGATTACTTCTGTTTCACACCTTGTAAAATTTGAGGAGATCTAAGATGTCAGATTTTTGTCTTTCTGCACCACAAGGTGCTAACAAGAAAAAGAGAATTGTAGGACGCGGATCATCATCAGGTCGTGGAACTACAGCTGGACGAGGAAATAAGGGACAACAATCCCGTTCCGGTGGAAAAACATATGTTGGTTTTGAAGGCGGTCAAATGCCTTTGTATCGTCGTGTAGCAAGAAGAGGTTTTTCTAACTATCCATTTCGTAAAGAGTATGCAGTTTTTAATTTGGTAGATATTGAAGCTCGTTATAATGATGGAGAAACTGTAAACAATGAATCATTGACATTAAAGGGATTGCTTAAAAAACCTGAAATGTTAGTGAAAATACTTGGTAACGGTGAAATTACAAAAAAAATCACTGTTAATGTTGATAAAGTTTCTGCTTCTGCGAAGGAGAAAATCGAAAAAGCCGGCGGTTCGGTTACTACCGGTTCTGACGAATAAATAAAGTGAGAATAAGACATGGCAGGCAATCCAATTGTAAATATGTTTAGGGTAAAGGAAATTCGTGAAAGAGCTTTCTTTACGTTTGTTATTCTCGCTGTTTTCCGTTTTGGAAGCATTTTGACAATGCCGGGTATCAATCCGCAAGCACTTACTGCTTATTTTGCTCAACTTACTAAAGGTAATGCCTTTGTAGACTATATGGACTTCTTTGCCGGCGGTGCATTTAGTAATTTTTCTGTGTTTATGCTTGGTGTTATGCCATATATTTCAACACAAATTATTTTTCAGCTTGCACTTATTATCTTTCCTTCTTTGAAAAGAATGGTTACGGAAGAAGGCGGACAAAAGAAGTTCCAAAAGTGGACACGTATTGGTACTGTTTTTGTTTGTTTGATTCAGTCATTGGCAGTTACTGTTTATGCAGCTAATATTCCGGGTGCAGTTGTAATTTCAAATCCTGTGTTTTTCAAAATTGTGGCTATGATTACAGTTACAACCGGTACAATGGTTACTATATGGCTTGGTGAACAAATTACAGCACGTGGTATCGGTAATGGTATTTCAATGTTGATTTTTGCCGGTATTGTGGCACGTATGCCATCTGCTGTTTGGGAGCTTGGACGTATGGTAAAAAACGGTGAAATTAACGTTGTTTTTGTCATCGTTGCTTTAATTATGTTTGTTGCCATTGTAGCTTTGGTTGTTTTTGAGCAACAGGGTCAACGCAAAATTCCTGTTCATTATGCAAAACGCGTAGTTGGTAGAAAAATGTACGGTGGACAAAGTACTTATATTCCTTTTAAGATTAATCCATCCGGCGTTATTCCTGTAATTTTTGCGTCATCATTTTTAACATTCCCGCTCCAAATTGCTTCAAGCCTTGGACCTAATGTTCGTTGGCTTAGCCGTTTGGCAACTTTTTTAACACCGTCAGGTGTGTGGTACAACATCTTCCTTGTTCTACTCATTGTATTCTTTGCCTACTTCTACACTCAGGTAACACTGAACCCTACAGAGATTGCAAAGAACATTCGGGAAAACGGCGGCACCATTCCCGGAATTAGAACGGATAAGATTGAAGATTACTTGCAAAAAGTGTTGAATCGCTTGGTTTTACCGGGTTCACTTTATTTGGCAGGTATCGCAGTGTTACCTACAATTATCCAAAGGCTTTTTGGATTCCCGCAATCAATTTCAATGTTGATGGGAGGTACTTCACTGTTAATTCTTGTTGGTGTTGATTTGGATACTATGAGTCAAATTGAATCTATTATGAAAATGCATCATCATGACGGATTAGTGAAAAAGGGTAAGTTGCGTTCAAGAAATCTTTAGTTTTTTTGAAGCAATAGGTAGTAAAACTTTGAAAATATAGTTTAATATGTTTATTGTATTAAACTGTAAAATTCCCAGGGGGACTTGAATGAAAGTACGAACCAGCGTAAAACCCATATGTGATAAGTGTAAGGTTATCAAAAGATTCGGTATTGTCCGCATCATTTGTTCAAATCCGAAGCACAAGCAGAGACAGGGTTGAGGAGTATTAAATGGCTCGAATTGCGGGAGTTGACCTCCCTAATAAACATTGCAATATTGCATTGACTTATATTTATGGCATTGGCCGATCTTCTGCAGATAAAATCTGTGAAAAAGCAAAGATTGATCCGAACAGAAATATCAATGACTTAAACCAAGATGAGCTTGGAGAAATTCGTGCAGTTATTGATGCTGAATACAAAGTAGAAGGTCAACTTCGTACAGAAATCGGTTTGAATATCAAACGTCTTATGGACATTGGTTGTTATCGTGGCCTCAGACACAGAAAGAGTTTGCCTGTTCGCGGTCAGCGCACACGCACTAATTCTCGTACACGCAAAGGTAAGAAAAAAACCGTTGCAGGTAAGAAGAAATAATAGGTGAGTTGGAGGTAGAATCGTGGCAACTATAAAGAAAAGAAGAGAAAAAAAGAGTGTATATGAAGGTTGTGTATATATTCAAGCAACATTCAATAATACAATCGTTACTATCACAGACTTAAAAGGAAATGCTCTTTCTTGGGCATCTTCCGGTGGTTTGGGATTCCGCGGTGCAAAAAAATCAACACCTTTTGCAGCTCAAACGGTAGCCGAAGCAGCTGTTCAGAAAGCCGCTAGCTATGGTTTGCGTGAAGTTCACGTATATGTAAAAGGTCCAGGCGTTGGACGTGATTCAGCTGTTCGTTCACTTGGCCAGCTCGGATTGAAAGTAAAATCAATTTCAGACATTACGCCTGTTCCGCATAATGGCTGTCGCCCTAGAAAAACACGTCGCATGTAACGAAGGAGTCTTGAGATATGGCAAGATATACTGGTCCTGTTTGCCGTTTGTGCAGAACAGAACAAAAGAAACTTTTGTTGAAAGGTGATCGCTGTTATAGCGATAAATGCCCTCTCAATAAAAAACGTGGAGCTCCTGGTAAGGATCCAAAGGCTAGAGTTGGAAAACGCTCTGAATATGGAATTCAGCTCCGTGAAAAACAAAAACTTAAAAGAATGTATGGTATGATGGAAAGACAATTCCGTCTTACATTTGACCGTGCATCTCGTATGAGTGGTGTTACAGGTGAAAACTTGATAGCATTGCTTGAAAGTCGCTTGGATAATGTTGCATATAGAATGCATCTAGCTACAAGTCGCTCACAAGCTCGTCAAATTGTATCCCATGGACACATTCTTGTTAATGGCAAGAAAGTAAATATTCCAAGTTACAGTATAAAACCGGGCGATACGATTGAAGTTAAAGAAGGTAGCAAAAAACTTGTTACTATTCTTGATTCTTTGAAAGAAGTTTCAAAATCAGGTGTTATGCCTTGGATTCAACTTGATATTGATGCACAAAAGGGCACATATGTTTCTTATCCACGCAGATCAGAAGTAACTGACCTTGCGGACATAAAAGAGCAGCTCATAGTTGAGCTTTACTCTAAATAAGGAGTGTAAATGGCTCGCAAAAATCTGCTTAAGGGATTTAAGAAACCTAAGGGAATTAATTTTGAACATATTGAAAACAGTTCAAATTATGGCAAATTTACAGCCTATCCCTTTGAAACGGGTTTCGGTACAACTGTTGGTAACACATTAAGACGTGTATTGCTTTCATCGATTCAAGGATATGCAGTTACATCTATTCGTATTACTTCATTTGACGCAGATGGTGTTCAGCATGTTATTTCCAGTGAATTTGAAAATATTCCGAATGTAGTTGAAGATACATTAGAAATTGTGAATAGCATAAAGCAAGTTAGACTTGCACTTCCTGAAGATGAAGATCAAAGCACTTTCCTTTTTGAATTTACCGGTCCTGGAAAGGTAACCAGTTCAGATTTGGCACGTGGTGAGCAACTTAAGATTTTTACTGAAGATATGCATCTTTTCACTATGATGGACGGTGCACGTTTGGAAATTGAAGTTCAGATTGATTTGGGACGTGGTTATGTTCCTGCTGAAGTTAATGAAAATTACATTGAAATAGTTGGAACTCTTCCAATGGATGCAATTTTCACTCCGGTTCTTAAAGTAAAATATTTTATTGAGCCTTGCCGTGTTGGTCAACGTAATGATTATGATAAACTTGTAATGGAAATTTGGACTGACGGGACTATTTCTCCGGAAGATGCTTTAGCTGAAGCTGCAAAAATTGCGAAAGATCATTTTTCTATATTCATTAACTTTAATGATAGTGATATTGCTAGAAATGAAGAACTTGAAGAAGGGGATGATTATATTCGTAAACTTTTGAATACTCCGGTAGAAGAGTTGGAATTGTCTGTTCGTTCTTCTAATTGTTTGAAAAATGCCAATATTAAAACAATTGGAGAATTAACTAAAAAAACCGAAGATGATATTGGTAAAACAAGAAATTTCGGGAAGAAGAGTTTAGCAGAAATCAAGGAAAAGCTCCAAGAATGGGATTTAAGCCTTGGAATGACTGATTATAGCCATGTTAGAAATACTGCTAATCTTGCAACTAAAAAGGAAGAATCAGATGAATCATAGAAGTGGTTTTAATGCGCTTTCTCGTACAACTGCTCATAGAAGAGCAATGTCACGTAATATGATAACTTCTCTTTTCAGATTTGAACGCATTACAACAACAAAAGCAAAAGCTTTGGAAGTGCGTAAAAAGGCTGAAAAGTTGATAACAAGAAGTAAAGTGGATACTGTTCACAATCGTAGACAGGCTGCTCGTTATATTCAAGATGAAAAAATTCTTGCTAAATTGTTCACAGATATTGGTCCAAGAATGAAAGAACGAAATGGTGGATATACACGCGTTGTAAAACTTGGTTTTCGTGAAGGTGATGCAGCAGACATGGTTATTCTTGAATTGGTTGATTTTGATATCAATGCAAAAGATGCAAAAAAACCTGCAAAAGCAACTGATAAAAAAGCCGGTGATAAAGGCACAAAAAAATCTACCAATAAAAAAACAGATGAAAAAAAATCAAAAGCTGAAGTTGCAGCTGAGTAATTAGGAGAAATAATTATGTCTAAATCACATCGTGGTAAAGGTATTTTGAACCAAGTTGCTCACGGACGCGGAACATGTTCACGCTGTAAAGCAACAGGTATTAAAATTTTGTACGAACAAGAAATTGATGGTAACAAAGTAAAGATTTGTAAATTTTGCAAAGCCGCAATAAAAAACGGTAAAACTGCATAATTTTACTTAAAATTAGTAAAAGCTGTCGTAATGTAATTGCATAACGACGGCTTTTTTTGTTATATTTATATAATAGAATGAATATTGAAAGAGTTCGTAAGGCTTTAGATGCTTTTTTTAGAAAGCAGTTACCAATTTTCTCATTGAAAGATGTTAAAAACTATTTGTCAAAAAGAAGAATTTATATTAATGATTCTGATTTGCTAATGATAACTGTTTCTTATCCAAATGTAATTCCAATAAGTAATGATAGCTTTATTACTAGAGCCGGTTTATTTACAGGAGTTCCGTTTTCAATTAAACCTACAAAATTTGAAATTAATAATAATATTTTATTTTTAGGGCATAGATTTATGCCTTTTGTAGATAATTATGTTTTACCGAATGAGATTTGTGTTAGATTTTTTGGAACCATTATTACAAAAAAAGTTTTAAGAGTTCCTTCAAATGAAGTAGCTCCTCTGTATAAATTATTTGGCGATGAATTTGTGCCACAAATTATTTCCCTTGATACTGCAAATAAGGGAAATGACTTTTCAGAATCCGATTTTTTACTACCAACATATGTTGATGTTACGGTTTTAGATTGTACAACGATATATGATTTTTTTAAATTTAAATACGGCGATAGAATACAGGCCGTGGTTTCAAATTGGAATAAATCTGTTGTTGAAATTATTCCATATATTGATAAATCGAATAATCCTTTTGAAGAAAATGATAAAACAAAAAAATATAAACAATGGTTTAAGGATGCAGAAAAAGGATTGTTACAAGTTTTCAAAAAATACGGGCCGTGTAAATCAATTGATGAGCAATTATTGCATCTTTATTTAGAAAACCGTAGAGAATTGTGTATTGCAGAATCCGGTTCTATTGATGAATTGCTTGAAAAGTCAAAAAAAATACAAATTTGTGATTATGGAGTAGAAAGTCGCTTATGGCAAAAAGGTTGTGAAATTTCTGCATCATATTTTTTTATTGATGCTATGATTAATTCAGAACATAATCAAAGTATTTTATATAATATTGACGGTCTACCTGTTTCGGATGAAATTTTGATTGCATTTATTTATGATATGTTTTATCACAAAGAAGAAGATTATTCTAAAATTATAAAAAAATTTTATCCAAACAAAATGGATATTTCAAAGAAAAAATTTAACAATATTATGTTGCATTTGCAAGAATTTGGTGCTATAATAAAAAAAGATTATAACTGGTTTGCAGATTATGAGATTGGGAAATTAAGAAAAAGGGCTTTGGCATTGTACCTAAGACTACTGAATCTCGAAGAAGAACTAGGTTATTATGAAAAGATAATAGATAACTTTCCACAACAACAATTAGTAATTTTTGCTCAATTGTCTAAACATGTGGCTAGGACGATTATTTCTTTTTCTAATCCATATTCAATTGCCGATGAAGAAATTTCTTCTATTGAAGCGTCATTATTTGGTATGGAATTAAGTTTTGAAGAAATAAACACGATTTTGCTTGAAGAAATAAAAAAGCAAGAGAAAAAATTTTTTACTTTGGTAAAAGCGGAGGATTGAAATGGATTTTGATATGAACATTGCTGAACTTATTCAACGTGGTGGCGTTTACTTTAATGTGCCTGGCACAACTCCTGAAGAAGTATATAAATATGTGAGTCATAAAATTTCATTACCGGAAGGAGTTGATCCGGATGTTTTGTGTGCGGAAATTTGTCAAAGAGAAACCTTAATGAGTACGGCAGTTGGTAATGGTGTTGCTCTTCCTCACCCGCGATATCCGCTTTTAAAATGTTATGATGACCAGAAAATTATTGTTTGTTATTTAGATACTCCAATAACTATGAATGCTCCGGATTCCAAGCCCGTTTATGTAATGATGATTCTTTTAACAAGCACAACACAATCACATCTTAAAATTTTATCACAGTTAGCATATTTGTTTCAGCAATCTGCTTTCCGTGCAGAAATGTCGAATAAACCAGGAGAAGCTGATTTGATAAAACTTATTGAAAAAACTGTCTCAGAAACTATTTGATTGGAAATGTGCTAAAAAAAAGCCGGCAATTATGTCCGGCCTTTTTTTTGAATAAAGCAATACCTATTTTACTCCATATTCTGTGTAATATGCGTCAATAGCCGATTTAGTTTTTTCGTTAATAAGTGTGCCGTAAAGAGCTTCTACAACTTCACTCATTGAAACAATAGCACGTGCAGGAAAGCCATATAAGTCAGTGATTTCATCTAATGCACTTTTTGAACCTTTACCTCTTTCTTGACGATTTAGCGAAACAATTAAACCGATAATTTTTATAGAATCTTTTGAAGAACCTTGTGCTTGAATAATTGGGAATGTTTCTTCGATTGATTTACCGGAAGTTGTAACATCTTCAATTATAACAACACGATCGCCATCTTTAATTTTTGTACCGAGAAGAATGCCGGTATCACCATGGTCTTTAATTTCTTTGCGGTTTGAGCAATAACGAATTTCTTTACCGTAAAGTTCGCTGTAGGCAATAACAGTTGCAACGCTGAGAGGAATACCTTTGTATGCAGGACCAAAAAGGACATCAAAATCATCACCAAAATTTTCATGAATAGCCTGTGCATAATAACGGCCGAGCTGCATTAATTGGCTACCGGTTTCATATGCTCCGGCATTCATAAAAAAAGGACTTTTTCTGCCACTTTTCAGCGTAAATTCTCCGAATTTAAGAACGTTGCATTCTACCATAAAATTAATAAAATCTTTTTTGTATGCTTTCATAAAAAAACTCTATTTTGTTTGCGGTAAATATTCAAGTGGAATACCATAAAAATATTCATAAACTTTTACCCACATTTTGTAGTTTTCATTTTTTAGATATTCACAATTTTCTTTTATTGATAATTCTTTTTTTGGGTAAATAGGTCTTAAAATATGAACCGTATATTCTTGTGTTAAAAATCCATCGCCATCAAAATTACAAGAGTCACTCATAGTAATAAAAATAGGTATGATTGGAACATTATGTGTCGCTGCAAAATGAAATGCACCTTTTTCTAAAGGACGGGGTTTTTGATAATTCCACCACATTCCTTGTTCAGGATAAAAGAGGATTTTTTCGCCACGAGAAAGTAAAACTTTAATAGCATTCATAAAAAGTTTCATTACACGAAAGTTGCTACTTAAAGGTAAAGTGTTGCAATTGCGAAAAAACCAACCGTATAATCCGGGAAAATTTGTATAATTTCCTTCTCTGATTACCTTGTAAAGTTCACGGTTTTTTAAGTGTTTTTCAATTGCTTTATATACTGCAAAATTATCAAAAGCATTAAAATGATTGCATGTAAGTATTGCAGCACCGGGAACGGATTTAAAATTTGGAATGCCACGAACTTCACTAATAATCATTCTTTTGAATTTAAGTAAATTATTAATATGGTGACGAGCAACTAAATTTGCAAATTTCATTTTAAACTTGCTGAATGGTTTTTCGTAAAGATAGTCAACCTTATCTTCCGTTAAGGGTATGGTTGGAGGGTCGTTTTCAACATCTTTATTAAACCATCTTTTTCTTTCATATTCATCAATTTTTTTTAAAATATCCAATCTTTCTTGAGAAGGTTCATACATATTAACATATTTCCTTTAGTTTTGTATTTTTATAATTATTAGGATTATTAGCATCCTTAATTGCACGATCAATTAATTTTTCATATGCGAGTTTATCTCTTTGTTTTTCAAATTCTGTATAATTATTGCGCATTTTTATTAGGTCTTTGTAAAAAATAGTTTTTTGGGCATATTTCCAAAAATAGTCTTCATACATGACACCTTCATAATGCCATGGTTTCCAGTGAATTTTATAATGAATAATGCGTAAGTCTTTTTCATTAAAGTTAGGATTGTAATATGAAGTTTTATTCCAACCTAAATTTAATAGTGTTGTGCGGTTTTTACAAATTATATTAAGATAATCTTGATCTTGTGTAACAGTGAATGTAAATTTACTTAGTAAATCTACAAAAATTTTTTCAATATTAATTTCACGCATTGCTTTTGTATTCATAAGTAAAATACCTGCATTAAAATATTGTTTTCTCGAAACATCAAGCGTTTTTTCAACATATTCTCCAAAAACATCTATTGTATTCATTACTTCTTCGGGAACAGCACCAAGAAGATTGTTGCCTAATTCCGTATTATAAAGTTCTGAAATGTCACCAAGTACAACAATGTCACAGTCTAAATACAAAACTTTGTCATATTGCGGAAATAAGTTAGCAATAAAAAATCTATAATATGTTTCTTTAGAATAATAATCGCGAAGGTGTAATTTGTCGTAAATTTTACTTAATTCATTTTGTAAAGAAATAAAAGATATTGACGAATTTAAGGTAGAACATTTTTTTAGCTTTTTTTCAATATCTTTTGAGAGATTTGTTTTTAAAACAATAATTTCATAAAAATATTTTTTTGATGCATTTTTGAGTAAAGATTTTAATGTAACAGATAAAAAAGGAGCATATTTATCATCAGTTGCAAAAAAAATTGGAATGTGCGTTTTCATAAAACCCTCTTCTTTTAATTTTATTATAATATTTATATTGTTAATGTACAAGTATTAGACACAATTTTTGAAGTAATGTTGCAAAATGTTTTGAGATTTTAGGGTTATATTTAGGATTATATTTATGGATTTTATATTGATTTTTTTAATTATATAGTAGATAATAACTTATGTGTATAAAACTAATTTTAGTGCTTAGTTTGTTTTTTTCTTTGGTTTTTGTTTTTTTTATTTTTTTTATATATAAGTTTTATCGAAAGGCTTTTTTTGATAGTGTAACAAATTTATATAATCAAGTGTATTTTAGAGAAAAAACATTAAAGCTGTTAAAAAAGAATACTGAAAAAAAATATTCTCTTATAGCAACAAATATTGCACATTTTAGAACAATATACGGAAGCTATGGTCCTCGTTTAGGTAATATTATTTTAAGATATTTTGCAAAGTGTGTTTCTTTGATACGTAAAGATGCTTTGGTTGCAAGGGCAAAAGAAGACAAGTTTCAAATTTTATTGTCTTATAAAACAAAAGATGAAATCATTGATTTTTTAGAAAAATTATCGGTTGAAGTACATAAATTTCATTCGGATGAAATGTCAACAAAGTTATTTATTCGCTGTGGTGTAGGCCTTCTTGATGGAAAAGTTGGTTTTTATAATATGCTTTCATATGTAGAGTTAGCACGAAAAGAAGCTATAAAACATGGAATAGTTTATTACTTTTTTAATGATGAGATGGCTCAAAAGTTACATAAAGAAAAAGAATTTTCAGATTTAATGGAAGGTGCTCTGTCAAAAGGTGAGTTTAAAGTATATTATCAACCGAAATATGATATTTTAACAAATCAAGTAATTGGTGCAGAGGCGTTAGTGCGTTGGGCAAGTTCAAAATTTGGTTTTTTGCGTCCGGATGAATTTATTCCGATTTTTGAACAAAATGGTTTCATAGTTGAAATTGATTTTTTTGTTTTAGAAGAAGTTTGCAAAATGTTACGCAAGGAATTAGATGAAGGGCGTAAGCCGAAGCCGGTTTCTGTAAATCAGTCGCGAATGCATTTGTCTCAACCTAATTATATTGAAAGAATGCAAAAAATTTTGGAAAAATATAATTTACCAAAAGGTTTGGTAGAGTTGGAGTTAACAGAAACCGTGCATATGGATTTAAGAAAAGCTTGTAAGACTATGATTGAATTAAAAAAATTGGGTTATATGCTTTCAATTGATGACTTTGGAAATGGTTATTCATCGTTTCCGATTTTATTTAATGTTCCAATTGATACATTAAAAATTGATAAAGATTTTTTGTATAGTGTTGGAAATTTAAAGATAAAAGAAGTTCTTTTGAAAATGGTTGTTGAAATGACAAAAGAACTTAAATTAAATTTGATTTGTGAAGGCGTAGAACGCCCGGAACACGTACAGTTTCTTTTAGCAAATAATTGTCGTAATGCACAAGGAAATTTTTATTCAAGTCCTGTGTCTCAAGAAGATTATTTAAAAGAAAGCTATCTTAAAAAGTGAAATTATTAAGTAAATATTCACTGTGACGAAAATTTAAAAGTATGATATATTGTTTTTATGATAAGGTTATATGCATTTTTAGGAAATTTTGGTAAAGAATATGAAAAAAGCAGACATAATGTTGCGTGGCAATTTGCCGATTCGCTTTCATTTCTTTCATGTTTAAATTGGCAAAAAAAATTCAAAGGACAGTTTGCTTCACAAGTTATAAATGAAAATCAAATTTATTTTTTAAAGCCGGAAACATATATGAATCTATCCGGTGAATCAATCGGTGATGCTTTGCGTTTTTATAAAATTAAACCGGAAGAAATTCTTGTTATTCATGATGAATTGGAATTATCTTGCGGGATAATTAGTTTAAAATGGTCGGGTGGTTTGGGCGGTCATAATGGATTGCGCTCAATAAAGGCAACTTTAGGTACTGCAGATTTTTGGCGTTTAAGATTTGGTATCGGTAGGCCAAGTCATGATGATGTTTCCGGTTATGTTTTAGGGAATTTTTCAAAGGATGAAAATATTGTGTTATCACAAAGTTTTCTGAAAACCGCTGAGTTAATTGATTTGCTAATGATAAAAGAACCAAATGAATTACTTAAAGATTGGAAAAAAGTGGTTAACAATGATTGAATTACAAGATATAAATAATGAAACAAGTGATGAGCAAAAAAAAGCAAAAAATAGCTTTGAAAAATTATATGCGGCAATAAAAAAGTTACGTTCCGAACAAGGATGCCCGTGGGATAAAAATCAAACGCCTCTTTCAATGCGAAGTGACTTAATTGAAGAGACGTTTGAAGCAGTGGATGCAATTACACAAAATGATGTTTTTCATACAAAAGAAGAATTAGGAGATGTTTTTTTGAATGCATTAATGATTTCATATATGTATGAGCAAGAAAAATATTTTAATGTCAGCGATGTCTTTGATGAAGTTGTTGAAAAAATTGTCAGACGCCATCCGCACGTTTGGGAAAATTCTGAAGGAAAAGAAAATGCAAATGAAAAAAAAGCAACTACAAGTGAAGAAGTTTTACTTCAATGGGAAAATATAAAACAAGGTATAGAAGGTAGAAAAAAAAATTCTATTTTAAATGAAATAAGTGAAGGACTTCCTCCTTTGATGCTTGCATATAAAATGCAAAAAAAAGCGGCCAAAAAAGGTTTTGATTGGCAAGATATTGAAAGCGTTTGGAAAAAAGTAGAAGAAGAATTAAATGAACTTCATGAAGCTACAAAGGAAAAAAATCAGCAAAATATTGAAGAAGAAATGGGAGATGTGTTTTTTTCAGTAGTGAATTTAGCTAGAAAATTAAAAGTTGATCCAAGTGTTGCATTGGCACGTAGTAATGAAAAATTTAAAAAAAGATTTTCGTATGTTGAAAAGCAATGTGAAAAAAATGCTATTCCAATGAATAATGAAAATTTGAAACAAATGGATAATTTTTGGGAAGAATCTAAGAATTATTAAGAGTAACCGGAAAAGTTAAATTGACTATTGAGCAAAATTGAGGTATATTATGTATATGTATAGATTTGAAGATGAGAATTGCGAGTGCGATTCGGAATGCGAAAAAAAGAAAGCTGAAGAATCTGATGGTATGAATGAGAAGTTTTTTAAAACAAGACAAATCATTCTTTCCGGAGAAATTAATGACGAAATGGCTCAAGATATTGTCAGGCAGCTTTTTACGATGGAAGCGGAAAATAATGAACCAATTCGTATTTTTATAGACTCACCGGGTGGCAGTGTTGATTCCGGATTTGCAATTTTTGATACGATTCGTTTTATTAATTGTCCGGTTTATACGATTGGAATGGGACTTGTAGCCAGTGCTGCCGCTTTAATTTTACTAGCAGCTCCAAAGGAAAATAGGTTTGCTTTTCCAAATAGCCATTATTTATTGCATCAACCTTTATTGAGTGGTATGCGTGGAACTGCAACGGAAATTGAAATTCAGGCTGCAGAAATTGAAAAAACTAAAACACGTTTAAATGAGCTTATTTCAGAAGAAACAGGAAAGGCGATAAAACAAGTTGAAAAAGATACAGATCGCGATTTTTGGTTGGGAGCAAAAGAAGCATTAGAATATGGATTGGTAAGTAAAGTGCTTACGAAACGTAGTGAACTATAATTATAATTAAGCGGTGGGAATGCAATTTTCATTAAATGAGGCCATAATCGATGAAATCCTCTTTTATATGGAAAATCAAGACGGGAATTTTATGTTTGATTCTGTTTTGGAAGAAGTAGTTTCATATGATGAATTTGATGATTATGAACTAGAATCTTTTGAGCAAGAAAATGATAATACAGAAAGATTTTATGAATTACCACAGTGGTCAAGTAGAGACGGTTTTAACATGATGAAGGATTTTGCAAATAATTTGCATAATCCGCCGGCAAAAAATCAATTGATTGATATTTTATCTTCAGGACGTGGTGTTTTTAGAAATTTTAAAAATGTTTTATCAAATTTTCCTAAAGTGGAAAAAATTTGGTATGTTTATAAACGCAATCAAATGAAAAAAAATATTCGTGAGTGGTATAATGATTTACGAGAAATTTGGCATTTGGAACGGCTTACATATGATGAAGAAACGGAAGAAAATGAAGAAATAATTTTTGCAGATTTTTCTATTAGAAAATTAGTTTCGAATGATTTAGATAAAAATATTTTACAAATAATAAAAGAGAAGATGATAGAAGAGTATAAAATTGTACTTGAAGATTCTTTGTTTGCAAAAGCATGTACTGAATTATGGTTGAAACAAATTGCAGTTGATGAAGATTGTGAAGAAATTATTTTAATTGCTGAAACTCCTAGTGGAGAATTTGCGGGTATGGTTCAAGTAAATGCGGTATCACAAAATTTAAGAAATTGTGGATTGATTGCTTTGATTTATGTAGAAACAGAGTTCAGAGGAATAGGTTTAGGGTCAACATTGTTAGAAAAGGCTATTGAAGAAGCTAAAAATAAAAAGATGCAACGATTAATTGTATCAAATGCAATATTATCTGATGGATTTGCACAAACACTTGTTCGACACAAATTTTATCGTTCCGGCTCTGACTATTTATTAAATTTGGATTTGAACGGCTAATTCTTTTTTTTATATTAAGTCGTTATTTTTTATGCAGGAGTAATAATTATGGGATTTCATGGCAAAAACATGATTGATGAGGATCGTTTTGTTGCTTTGTTAAAAAACGCAGTTAATCGGGTTAAAACAGAAGAAGATCCGTTGGTTTTGAATCAGTACAAAAAACTTTTCAAAAAAAATGTACCGTTTTCATTGAGAATGTATGTTGCTGCATATTTTGCAAAAAATGCTTCTTTCCGTGGTGGACGAAAAGATTATAGTCGTGAAAAATTTCGTTCAAATGAAAAACGTTCATTTAATTTAACGGAAAATGACTCAAAATCAAAATTAAAACAAAAAATTGAAATTGATGATAGTGTTGCAGCAACAATTTTTTTAAGTGTAGGTAGAAACAGAAGAGTGTTTCCGCGTGATTTAATTCATCTAATTGTTTCATCAACCGGTGTTGATAGAGATCATATCGGTGAAATTAAAATTTTAGACAGTTATTCTTTTGTGCAGCTTTTTGCAGACGATGCTGAAAAAGTAATTTTAGGATTAAACGGAACAAATTATCGTGGACGTTCATTACAAGTAAGTTATTCACGTAAAAAAGAAGACAAAGAAACAGGAGATACGATTGTTGAAGATACTTTAGCCGAAGTTTTCACTTCTGAGCTGAATGATTATGAAAATGTAAGTGCAGAATAGTATTTAGTTTTGAGGCGACCGCTTAATTGTGTGTCGCTTTTTTTTTGTGTACTAAAAATTATATTTACAAAAGGAATTATGATGAAAAAAAATATTATACATTTAAATTGTGGAATGCTTCAAACTTCTACTTATATTATTAAATTAATACAAAGTAAGAAGGATTTTTTAGATACAAATATTAATGTTATGATTATTGATCCGGCAGATTGTTATAAATTAATCTATAAAACTTTACAAGACAATAATTATACTCCTGTTTTATGTGTTCTCACTCATGCACATGCAGATCATCTTGGTTCTCTTTCAAAGCTAAAAAAAGATTTTCCTAATATGAAAATTGCTGCACATGAAGCAGAAAAAAAATTTTATGGACCAGGCTCTTTTAACGAACATAAAAAGGCTATTCCTCAACTTGCTCCTGTAATGCTCAGAGGTGATTTGCCTTCGTTAGACTATTCATTGAAAGATGGGGATATACTGACCGATGCTCAACAGTGGCAAGTAATTCATACGCCCGGGCATAGTAGCGGTTCAATTTGTTTATACAATAAATCTGAAAATATGCTTATCACAGGAGATACATTTTTCGATTATGGTATATATGGAAGAACGGATTTGTTCAGTGGTAGTGATGATGAGCTTGTGCAGTCATTGCAAAAAATCATGCCTTTAGTAAAGACTTGTGATGTTTATCCGGGGCATTAATAATTTGTGTTAAAACAAAATATGTTGAAAAAAAAGCCACACATATAGAAAAAAAATAAATGTTTTAAGTGTGGCTTTTTATTTTTGAAAGATGTTTATTATTTTGTTTGTACCAATGCCTCTGAAATTTCAAAAGCACGATCACCGATTTTTTCAATGTAGCGAATAATATCAATATAAATCAATTCACTTCGAACGTCTGCACCGCATTCTAATCGTTTACGTGCTATACGTTTAAGTTTGGCACGATAGATGTCAATTTTATTTTCAATAGTTTCTGCATAGCGTAATTTTTCTTCACTTAAGGTTTTATTCAAGTTTTCTTTAATAAAAATTAAAAAGTGATTAACAAGCTCAAGATAAGGATCTAAACGTTCCATTTCTTCACGTGCAATTAATGTTTGTTTATTTATGCTTCTGTGAACAAGTAGTCCAATGGATAAGCAGTCATCTGTCATATTTTCAATTTCATCAATGATATGTAGCATAATTGAAAGATTGTTTTGTGTTTTATCTGTGATAGACATTTGAGAACATTTGACAATAAATTGAGAAAGCTGCTCTTGCATTTGATCTGCATATTCTTCTTGTGCACGTAAATCTTCAATGTATGAATCTATGTTACCTTCGAAGTCCGGCTTAAATCCTATTTGAACTTTATTTAACATTTGCATTGCTATGCCAATCATGTCAACAATTTCTTTTTCTGCACGGAGAATGTTAGCACCAATGTTTTCTTTTCCCCCTGCAGTAATCATTTCGAGTTTATATACATTAGGAATTTCATCATCTTTCGGTTTGATAATTTTTTCAGTAAATCGTGCTAAAGGAGTAACAAAAGGCATAAATAAAATAGTGTTAATAACATTAAATATAGTATGAAGCATTGCTAGGTGTGTAGGTTCGTTACCTTGAACTGGTCCGGGAACAATAAAATCAACAAGCGAAAGAAACGGTCGCAGAACAAACATAGCCAAAATAGAACCTATTGCGTTAAATAAAACGTGTACTAAAGCCGCACGTCTAGCATTAACTTTTGTACCCCAAGATGCTAAAACGGCATCAATTGTTGTACCTATGTTTGAACCGATAACCATTGCAGCGGCAAATTCCCACGATAACAAACCTTGATGGCTTAATGTCAGAATAATTGCTGTTGATGCACTGGAAGAGTGAATAATTGCTGTAACAACAACACCTGCAATTAAACCGATAAAAAGTCCAAAGTTCCCTTTGTCATTAAAATATGAAAGAAAAGTAATTTGTGATGCATCAACAGTCATTACGTCTTTTAATAAATCAAGACCTAAAAATAAAAGACCAAAGCCCATTACCGCTTCACCAATATTTGGTTTGTTAAATTGTTTTATGTTTTTAAGAAGATAACCAATACCAAAAAGAGGAATAGCAAGAGCGGCTATATGAAATTTAAATCCAAAAATTGCAACAATCCAAGCTGTAACAGTGGTACCAATGTTAGCACCAAAAATTACACCAATAGCTTGTGCTAAAGTCATTAAGCCGGCGTTTACAAAAGAAACAACCATTACTGTTGTTGCACTTGAAGACTGAATAATCAAAGTGATAAATACTCCGGTAAGCATGCCTAAAAATCTATTTCCTGTCATGAGGCTTAAAGCTTTATGTAAACTTTTACTGGCACTTTTTTGAATACCATCACTCATGAGCTTCATACCAAACAGGAGAAAAGAAAGACTTCCTGCAAATTGAAAAATTATTTGTAAAATTTTCATGAGTAAACTATATCAAAAGTGTTAGGAAAAAACAACTAGAAGATAACTAAAAAGAAAAACAAAAAGAGTGCTCCGGATTTTGTATGAAATGTATAAATTCCCATACTTTTTTTTCGCCACCTGAGCATAAAGCTGAAACAAGAGGTCTACCGATAAGTACTTCTGTTGCACCGAGAAAACGTGCTGCAAGTAAATCCGAAAAAGTACGTAATCCGCCGTCAACCCAGAGTTCTTCACAGTAATTTGATAATGTTAGTCCGTAATTATTGAGAAAATCAGCTGTACTTCCTGTTTCAGTTTCGATGCGTCCTCCATGATTTGATACAACAACAACATCCGGTTTAACTTCTTTAACAAGCTCAACAGATTCTTTTGTGAAAATTCCTTTTAAAACAAATGGAACTTTAATTGATTTTTTTATTTGATTTAATTGTGATGCAGATTTTTTTTCAAGTTGAACAAGTTTTTTCATTGTTAAAATATTAAAAGAATCGATATCAATTCCAATGTGTGAAGCAATTTTTTGTGACCATTCAATTCGTTCAAAAATTTTGTCGTTAGTATAAGGTTTAATAAAAAAAGCGGCTTTTGTTCCGTCAATAAGATTTAATTTTTCAATTGCATGAACGCCGTATTGGAATTTAAAATCAGGAAAACCGTCTCCTACAGAAAGATTAATTTGTGCATTTTTACATGCTTGTGTAATATGATAATAAAATTTTTCTTCACATGGATAGCCAATATTTTCAACGCTACCTGTTATTGGAGCAAGACGAATTTGCGGTAATAAGTTTTCAGCATTTTCATAATTATATAGTGTTGGAGTATATTTTTTCCAAGCATTACAATTTAATTGAAAATTTAAACTGTCATTCACTCCGCCCATTCCGGGCATTTGTCCTTGACAACCAAAACCGAGACATCTTTGACAAAAATTACATTTGAAATTTTTAAAACTCATTATTATATTATCGGAAAAAATGTTGATTAAGATTAAAAAAAATATCATCATGAATGCCTTTTTATTGCTTTTTTAATATTTTCATTTTATAATTTTTTTATGCGTAAATTATTCATATGTGTTTTGTTAATATTATTATTTTCAATAGTGTGTTTTTCACAAAAATGGAAAAGCCCTTATAATAAACCTCCTGTATTTCCTCCTGCAAAAACACATCCTAGATTATGTTTTACAAATGCAAAACTTGAACAGATTAAACAAAATTTTTTACATGAAGAAAATCTTTTTGCTTATAAAGAATACCAAAGGTTAATAAAAAATAAAAAGATAGTTTTTTTTGAAAAAAAGTTTGATGGGAAAATTTTGGGTTATATTGAAGCATATGCATTTAATGCACTTGTTGAAAAAGATAAAAGTTTTGCGACATTAGCATATGAGTCTCTTCTTAAGTGTTTTTCAACATTAAATGTAGAAGATATATATGATAAGTATAGACCTATTGGACAATTGATGTTTACTGCAAGTGAAGTTTATGACTGGTGTTATTATTATTTAACTAAAAGCCAAAAACAAAAAATAATTAATGAAGTTTTAAAAATTGCTGAACATATGGAAATAGGTTGTCCGCCGGCAAAACAAGGAAGTTTTACAGGACATGGTTGTGAATCACAATTGTTAAAAAATTATCTAGCTTTTTCAATTGCAATTTTTGATGAACGTCCGGATGTTTGGGATTTTGTTGCGGGGCGTCTGTTTGATGATTTTGTTCCGGCAAGGAATTTTTATTATGAAGCAGGTTTATTGAATTTTCAGGGTTCAAACTATGGACCGTATCGAGGAAGTTTTGATATTTGGTGTTCTTTATTATTTGAGAGAATGGATGTAAAAAATCCTTTTGAGAAAAATCAAAATAAAAGTTTGGATGCATTTTTATATTATGAAAGGCCAGACGGACAGATGTGGCGTATCGGTGATGACGTGGGGGAACGTTATGCAACATATTCAAAAAATCATTATGCATACTATTCATTTTATGCAGCAATGATAGGACAAAACCCCTTTTTAAAAAATTATGCCAAAAAATTACTAAATAATTTTAATAAATTTAATTATAACAAAAGTGGAGAAAGTGATGATACCATAACTCCCATACAATTTTTAATTTTTAATGATATAGAACTAAAATGTGAATCCATAGAATCTATGCCACTTGTGCGTTTTAATAAAAGCCCAATGGGTGAATATTTTGCACGAAACTCTTGGACAAATGATGCAACAGCCGTTCATATGAAAATTGGAGAATGGAATTCTGCAAATCATGAACATAGAGATAGTGGTACATTTGAAATTTTTTCCGGTACAATTTTAGCTTCCGATTCCGGTTATTATGTTGCAGGAGGAATTGGTGGCGGTTATAAAAGCGATACTACACAAAAATATTTGCACGGAACAATAGCCCATAATTGTCTTTTGATAGAAGGAGAAACAGTAACTCCTGAAGATTACGGTGGACAAACAAATGTGGGAGAAGTAAAAACAATAAAAGAATTTTTAGCAAATGAAAAGTATAATTTTGCAAAGATAATTTCAAATGCACATCATATGAAAGAAAATGAAAAAGGTTTTGTGCTTTTAAGCGGAGATCTTTCAAATGCATATATTCATGCAAATTTTGTTCAAAGAACGATGTTAGCTTTTTTTACTAATGAAAAAGAAAAGCCACTGTCATTTTTTGTATTTGATAAAATAGACACAAAAAAAAATGCGAATCCGGTTTTTTTGTTACATACTCAAGTTGAACCTATAGTAAAAAATAAACAAATTGAAGTAGATAATAAATATGGAATAAAATTATGCATGACAAGTTTGTTACCAAAACAAATAGATGTAAAAAAAATTGGAGGAGAAGGAAAGCAGTTTGATGTTGCCGGAATAAATTTTCCTCCACAAATAGAAGTGAAAAAAGATATAGTTGCAGAAATAGGCTGGGGAAGAGTTGAAATTCGAGAAGTAAAAAATATAATTGATAAAAATAATGATTCAATTTTTTTTAATGTGTTTGATGTAAAAAGAGAAAAGTTTAATAACGATTTAGAAATAAGTGATGATGAATGGAAGCTAACTGAAAGGGAAAATATTTATATTGCAGAAAATAATAAAATGTGTGTTATTTTTTGTGATAGTTTTGAAATTAATAATATTGAAATTGTTATAGAAAAAAGTAAAAAACAAAATATGAAAGAAGTTTTTATATATGGTTTACGAAGTGGAACATGGATTGTTAATGATGTCAAAATGAATGTAGCTGAAAAAGAAAATTATTTATGGCTGAACAATTATGACTTAGAAGTTGTAAAAATGCTTAGAATAAAGTAAACTTAAAAACATGGTTGAATTGAATAGTAAGCAGAGAAAGACTTTAGAAAAATTTGCTCATTTGTTAAATCCTGTTGTGATTGTTGGCAGTGCCGGTGTAACAGAAGGCCTTTTAGCTATGGTTGATTCTTCTTTGAGTGCACATGAATTAATTAAAATAAAATTTAATGAGTATAAAGAAGATAAAATAGAATTGACAAAAAAAATTTGTTCTCAGTGTAATGCAGCCTTAGTAAGAATAATTGGAAATAATGCAATTTTATTTCGTCAAGCGGAAAAATCTGAAGATAGAAAAATTAAAATTTAATTTTTTATTTTAGAAAAAAATGTTTTTAAAAATACAACGACTTAAAATAAAATTTAAGTTGTATATTTTTTTTATATTTTTTTTGATCTTGTTTTAATATCCGTTTTTTTAATATAATGTACATATATATGAAAGAAAAAAGAAAAGTGATTTATTATTCTGATGAATTGAATGATGAATTTTCCTTGACTCAAATTACAACGAGGAAAATAGATGCAGCTTATGATTATGACGGAAAACCATTTACACGTTGTTTAGCAAGATTGATTATATATAGAATTATAGCTATTCCTTTGGCGGCTTTGTTTTTGAAAATTAAGTTTGGACATAAAATAGAAAATAAAAATATTATCAAAGAATTTTATAAAAAACATAAAAAGGGCTTTTTTATTTATGGCAATCATACAAATGATATGGCAGATGCTTATATTCCAACGATGATTACTTTGCCAAGAGCCGCATATGTAATTGTGCATGCAAATAATGTATCTATTCCGATTATGGGAAAATTTACTCCCTATTTGGGAGCAATTCCTTTGCCTGATGATTTTACTGCAGCACGCAATTTTAATCAAAGCATAAAAAAGAAAATTGAAAAAAAATGTGCGATTATAATTTATCCGGAGGCACACATTTGGCCATACTATACAAAAATTCGCTCCTTTTCTGATACATCATTTAGATATCCTGTGCAATATAATGTCCCTGTTTTTGCTTTTACAAATGTATATCAAAAAAGACGTTTTAGAAAACTTCCCAAAATGATTACATACATAGATGGTCCGTTTTTTTTAGATAAAACTTTGACAGTTAAAGAACAAAAAAAAATATTACGTGATAATGTTTATGCGGCAATGTGCGAACGAAGCAAGTTAAATAATGTTGAATATATTCGTTATGAAAAAAAAGTTTAAGAATAGTAAATATTTTTAAAATATAGTTTAGGGGTTATTATGATTAATATTTTATTTTCCGGTAATAAAAAAGTATTTGACGGTATGTTAACATGTATGCTTTCTATATTTAAAAGAACAAAAACAACAGAGCCGTTTTGTTTTCATGTTATGACTATGGATGTTTCGCAATTAAAGGAAGATTATGTTCCTATCTCCAACGAACAAATTTCTTTTATTGAGAAAGTTGCAAAAAAATATAATCCGAATAATTGTGTAAAAAAAATTGATGTTACGGAAATTTATGCAAAAGAATTTGCCGGATGTCCAAATGAAAATGCATATTGTTCACCCTATACTTTGTTACGTCTTTTTGCTGATATGGTTTTGAAAGATATTAAAGGAAAACTTTTATATTTAGATATTGATATAATGTTTAACAGAGATATTCGTAATTTGTATGATATTGATATTTCGAATTATGAATATGCCGCAGCTCCTGACCATTACGGTAAATATTTAATTCGACCCGATTATATTAATGCCGGTGTTATTTTATTTAATATGGAAGAATGTCTTAAAACAGGTTTGTTTGAAAAAGCAAGGGCGCAAATTAAAAGAAAAAAATGGACATTTGCAGATCAAGATGCTATTTGGCACAGCACCACAAAGAAAAAAATTTTACCACAAAGATTTAATGACCAAAAATTTTTATGGAAGCATACAATTGTAAGGCATTTTTCGCAAAGACTTTTTTGGTTGCCTTATCCTCATGTGGATAATATAAAACAATGGCATATTTTTAAGGTGCATAAAATTTTTAAGTATGATGTTTTTGATGATTGTTTGTTTGAATATATATATTTGAAAAAATGTTTTGAAAATGAATTGGAGAAAAAATGATGCAATTTAAATATTACAAAAAGTATTTTGGATTTATTAGTTTATTCATTTTAAAAACTATGATAATTTTTGCCACAGGTTTTTCAGAATTTGAAATTGAACAAATTAATAATTTTCATCAATTGCGTATGGAAATGAAAGCATATGACAATACGGAATCTGCACTAAAAAAGCTTGATGAATTTTCTGAAAAAATTGCAAATAATGAAATACAAGAAAATCTTAAAGAAGAAGCAAAGTTTTATTTTGATGTATGTATTGATTGGGAAAGATATAATTGGCTTTATGAAATGGATAGAAAAAAAAATGAACTTAAAAATATGATGCTTGATATTTATAACAGAGCAGAAACATTTTTAAAAAATCATGAAAAAGAAAAATTAAATCCTTGGATATACGGTTGTGTAGGTGATATAATTTCTTCAACACTGCAATATCTTTCACTAGGAGAAGCAATGAAACAAGGATTAGCAATTAAAAAACTTTATGAGCAAAGTTTGGAGTTAGATGAAAATATAAGCTGGGTTTTAATGAATTTTGGTCAATGGTATTTTCATGCACCGACGTTTGCAGGTGGAGGTAAAAAAAAGGCACTAGTTTTTTTTGAAAAAGCCATAAACGTTTGTAAAACCGAAAGTGAAAGTTTTTATGCAAATATGGTTTTATCACAATGTCTTTTTGAATTAAATAGAAAAGATGAGTGTGATGCGGCTTTGTCCATCATGGATAAGCTAACACCTCACTCAACATTTGTAGCATTTTTAAAAAAACTTAACGCTGATGGTTTCTCTTATTATTATTATGTAGTTAATCGCGATAAGTTTGAATAAAAATTAATCGAAGCAATAATTTTTTGCAATTAACGATTCTTTGTCATTCACCATTAAAATTGGTTGACCTGTTGCATCCAAAGTGTCTCTCCACAAAGAGCCTTCAGGGTTAACCTTGTTTCGGCGTGCTGTTACTAAAGCTGTAGGCAAGTGAACAAACTTATCGTGCAAAAGACCAACAACAGTTTTTGTTTTTCCTGCCATTGCTGCATGAACTGCATTGTTGCCTAATCGTTCACAATAAATTGAGTCGTGCGGAGATGTTACTGAAGAACGAATTTGATAACTTGGATCAATGTATTTTAAGTTTATGTGGATTTTTTTCTTTTCAAAATATTCTGTAATTTTATTTTTTAAAAGCAAACCTATATCACTTAATCTTGTGTTCCCTGATGCATCCTTTTCGCCGGAAGATTCCTGCAAGTCTTGACCTGCTCCTTCTGCAACAACTACAACTGCATGACCTCTTCTTGCAAGCCGTTTTTCCAAACTGCATAAAAAGCCGTCTTTGCCTTCAAGATCAAAAGGAACTTCAGGAATAAGACAGAAGTTTGTTTCATGGCTTGCAATTGCTGTTGCAGACGCGATGAATCCGGAATGGCGACCCATAAGTTTTATAAGACCAATGCCATTAATGTGTGAATGTGCTTCCATATGTGCAGCCGCAACTGCTTCTGTTGCTTTTTCAACTGCAGTATCAAAACCGAAAGATTTTTGAATGTAAAGTAAATCATTGTCTACGGTTTTTGGTATACCTACAACACTAACCTTTAGACCGCGTTTTTCAATTTCTTGAGCAACTTCTAAAGCTCCTCTTTGTGTTCCGTCGCCACCAATAATAAAAAGCATATTAATATTCATTGCTTCAATAGCGTCAACTATATCAGTTACTCTGTCGCCACCACCGCGACTTGTACCTAAAAAAGAGCCACCCGTTCTGTGAATATCGTCCACAACGTCAGGATCCAAGTCTATAGGTTCAAAGCCGTGATCTGAGAAAAATCCTTTGAAACCATAACTAATTCCACGAATACGACGGACGCCGTATCGATTATACAGACAACGAACAATAGCACGAATAACATCATTTATGCCCGGACACAAGCCTCCGCAAGTGCAAATTGCGGCATTTACATGTTTTGGATTAAAATAAATATATTCTCGCGGTCCGGCTTTTTGAATCAAATTATGTGCAAAACTGTCAGCCTCTTCTTTTGAGTCTTTATCATAGACACTAACGTTAAAACGAATGCATTCGTTGTCTTTTACATAGTTTGCCTTAAAGTCGCCGTAAATATTTGAAAGTTCAATAGGTGAACGAACTTTACATTCACCAAGTGTTTCAATAGTAAAATCAAATTTATCTGTCACATAAGCCTCCAGTATATGTATAGTAATAATATCTGCATAAAATTTCAAGAGATAAAAAACAGAGTGTAAAAAACAGATACAAAAAAATCTAAGAAAATTTTGAATTGTGTATTTAATATATTTTTGTTATAATTGCCACATGAAAGATGCATTGAATTATACAGTTATATATTATGATGATGACATTGTGGTGTTGAATAAAAAATCAGGTTTGCTTGTTGCTGCAGACCGTTACGATACAAATGCTCTTCGTTTAGATAAATTAGCAGAAAAAGAATTCGGCACATTGTTTGCAGTACATAGAATAGATAAAGATACTTCCGGTATTGTTCTTTACGCAAGAAATGCAGATGCTCATAAAAATATTTCACAAGCATTTGAAAAGCGTCTTGTAAAAAAAACATACCATGCACTTGTGTATGGGCGACCTATGTGGGAAAATCTTACAGTTGAATTACCGCTTTTACCGGATGGAGATGCTCGACACAGAACTGTTGTAAATAAACGCATTGGAAAAAAATCTTTAACAATATTTCGCAATATAGGTAGTGCAGGACAGTTTTCATGGATTGAAGCAAAACCTATCACCGGTCGTACTCATCAAATTCGTGTGCATTTAGCAGAAAGCGGTTTGAGTATAGTTTGCGATCCACTTTATAGTGGTAATCAAAAACCTGTTCGGCTTTCAGAAATTAAGCGTTCGTATCGTGGTGATGTTTTTGAAGAGCGACCTCTTTTGAACAGACTCGGACTTCATGCATATGAACTTACATTGGAACATCCTAAAACTGCAGAAGAAGTTACATTTACTGCTCCGTATTGGAAAGATATGAATAGCTTAAGAAATCAGTTGGCAAAATTATATAAAACTGATCCGCTAAAAATATCGCAGTAAAATTATACAAAACTAATTCGCACTAAAACAATTTTTCTGTCGTATTGTTCTTCCACTGTGTAAACAACATTACCACGTTTTATAGCCTCTCCGGAATTAGGTAATGTGCCGAATTGTTCTAAAAGCCATCCGCCAAAAGTTTCAAATTCTTCACTTTCTAAATTTAATTTAAAAAATTCATTTATAGTTTGTAACGGAATGTCTCCAGGTACGCGGTATTGAGCATGATTTAAAATTTCAATGCGTTCTTCCGGTGGAATGTCAATTTTTGCATATTCGTCTGTAATTCTGCCAAAGACGGCTTTTAAAATATCGTCCATTGTAACAATACCTGAAACCGAACCATGCTCATCTATGGCAATGGCAATATTTTGTTTTTCTGTTTTAAATAGATGTAAAAGATTTTCTGCCGTTTTCGTTTCCGGTATAAAAAGAGGTTCAAGCATAACTTTTTTTAATTGGAAACTGTTTGATTTATTTTTATAAAAAAGAACATCTTTGTAATGAATGATGCCGGTAATTGTTGCAGGTGTTTCTGAAAAAACGGCAAGTCTTGAAAAACCTGAATTGGAAAAGGCTTCTACGGTTTCTTCATAAGTTGATTTTTCATCAATTGCAACAATGCTTGTACGATGATTCATGATGTCTCGCGTGCGTAAATCAGTAAATTCAAATATTTTGTTAAGCATGGTTTTTTCACCACTTTCTAAAGTACCTTCTTGATTTCCAACGTCTATTAGTGTTTTTAATTCTTCTTCAGTAACAACAGGGGTTGCATCTTTGTTAATACCTTTTTCAATTTTGTTAATCATTTTTAAAACAATTGAAAAAACCTTTGTTACCGGTGCTAAAATAAATTTAACAATAGAAAGTGGAGTTGCAAATTTTAGTGCAGTTTTTTCAGGATGATACGTTGCAACTGTTTTTGGCAAGACTTCACTAAAAATAATTATGATAATTGACATTACAAAAGTTGCAAGAGCTGTTCCTTTGTTACCAATTAACGAAATTGCTAATGCTGTTGCCAAAGAAGAAGAAAGAGAATTTACAAAATTGTTGCCTATTAAAATAGTTGTTAAAAGATCATCAATGTTGTTTTTTAATTTGGCAACCTTTTTGGCTCCACTTTTTTTTTCTTGAAGCATTTGTTTTAATTTAATTTTTGATATGGAAAGATAGGCAGATTCACATGATGAAAAAAAAGCGGAGAAAAGTAAAAGAATAATTAAAGTAACAATATATGCAATTAATTGAAAAGTTGAAATCAATGTGTACCTCCTGTTAAAATTTTGACTTTCAAAATTTTTCTATCGGTAACATCTTCAACAATAAATTTTGTATCTTGTTCGAAAATGGATTCGCCTATTTCCGGAATTTTATCTAACTTTTCAAAAATGAAACCGCCGATTGTTTCATAAAATTTAGAGTCTAATTGTAAAGAAAGAGATTCATTAATATCAATTAATCGTAAATCTCCATTTGCAATAAATTCATTTTTTGAAATTTTTCTTAATCCTGAATAATTATGAGTATCAAATTCATCATACATTGTGCCGAAAATTTCTTGAGCAATATCTTCAACGGTAAGAAGACCGGCAACTCCTGAATATTCATCAATAACTATTGCTATACTTTGTTTTGCATCACGAAGAGTTTGTTGAACCGAAGACATTTTTTTTGTTTCTAAAACAAACAAGGGAGAACGCATGATATTTTTTAAGACGAACTTTTCATCTTTTGCAGAATGGAACAAAATATCTTTCATATATACGGTTCCCTTTATGTCGTCGATGTCATTGTCATAAACAGGAAAACGTGACAAACGTGTTTTTTGTGAAAGTTCTAAAACTTCCCGCAGGGTTGAATCTATATGAATTGCAATCATTTGTGTGCGTGGTGTCATTATGTCTTTAGCACAAAGGTCGGTAAATTTAAAAACTTTATGCATCATTTTTTTTTCATTTGTTTCTAAAACACCTTCTTCTTCACCCACGTCAATGAAAGTTTTAATTTCTTCTTCCGTAAATGAAACATTTTGTGTTTTGAAACTAACTCCAAAAATTTTTGCAAGAAACTTTGAAGAATTAGTTAAACTATAAACTATTGGTTTTAATATAATTGTAAAAAATTTAATAAAAGGGGAAGTGAAAAAAGCAACTTTTTCAGGGTTACGAGCACCAATAGCTTTGGGTGTAATTTCACCAAATATGAGTAATATAATTGTAACAAAGATTGTTGCAATGCCGACACCGCTTGCACCAAAAACTTCTAAGGCAACCGAAGTAACAATGGCGGATAGTGCAATATTTACAATATTGTTTGCTACAAGACACGTATTTAGCAAAATATCTTTTTTCTCAAGAAGTTTGCATGCAAGTTTTGCACCTTTGTGTTTTTTTTCACGTAATAAACGTAAGCGTAATTTGTTAATTGAGAGGAAAGCACTTTCCGATGCACTAAAAAGCATGGAAAGTATAATGAGAATAAGTGCAGTAATAAGCAGTGGAATTAAAGATGATAAATTATCGGGTGGGGGTTGGACCACTAATTATCATCCTTTTGTTCCGCTGAATTTTCTTCTATAAAATCTTCTGTAGTTTCTTCAGTTAATTCAGCATCTAATGCTTCAATCATTTTCAGAAATTCTTTTGACTGTTCGCTTTTCGGATCAATGTCATATGCTTTTTGCAAATTCGCTTTTGCTTCATTAATATATTCCGCTCCGCTCATTGCATATAAATATGCGGCACAATAAAATGCTTCTTGTTTTTCAGGCTTGCTTAACAAATCACCGTCTGTCAATTGAAGAAAAGAATTTACTGCCGTATCTAGGTCGCCTTCAGAAAAGCTCATCATTGCTTGTGGATATGCTTGTTGAAGTTTGAATTTGCCCAAATAACCGCTTTTATTTTCAGGATCCAGTTCACATACTTCTAAACCTAAATCTTCAATTGTAAATCTGTGAGATTGTGCAGTATTATCATAAATATCATTTATGATTTTTACTCTATCAAAGCCTTCTGTTGTTTCTAATTGTTGTGCAAGTTGTGAAAGTTTTTTTGCACGTTTTGCATGTTTTGTATAAAGCTTTGCAACTTTTTTTGCGTCTGTTTGTTCGTCAGGATTGTATGTTATGGCTTGAACAACTTGTCCGTAAGATGAAACAATAAAAAAGTCAGGCATCATTTGCACTGCAAATTCTTGTGCGAGCATATATTTTGTTACTTTTTCATCCGAAAGTTCTTCATCTTCAGATTCATTTGCTTCTTTTAAATCGATGTCAATATTTACTGCAATAAAATCTTTTGAAATAGCTTTTAAAAATTTATCTGTATTATAAATTCTTTCTTTTGCATCTGTACTCATGCCGTCCCAACTGTCTCCCGAAAAGAAAAGTAATACAGCTTTATCTTCTTCTTTTGCTTGTGCAAGTGCGGCTTGGTAATCTGTTAGCCAAACAGTAGGTTCGGTTTTAGCACATGCAAAAAAGCAAAGCGAAAGTGTGATAAGTACAAAAGTATAAATTAGTTTTTTCATTATTTTCTCCAAAAAAAATTTTATTAAACAAAAAATCTAACACCGGCTTCAAAAATATTTTGATACATATTGCCGGGTATGTTTTTCAATAAGTCTGTTGAAACAACGTTATTTATGTTGCCTCTGTTCAAATGGTAATGTCCAGGTTCTATAGCACGTTCACTATGTCCTATTTTGCCAAGAACATTGCCATCCGGAGAGACAAGGCCTTCGATTGCATAGTTTGATCCGGTTGGATTATCCGGTTCGGTAATAGCAGGTTTGCCATTTTCATCAATGTATTGAGAGAAAACCTGTCCTTTTTTAAATAATTCTTTTGCGGTTTTCTCATTAATTATGAGGCGGCCTTCTCTGTGAGAAATCGGCATAAGGTGATAATCCGGTATGATTAAGGATAAATCGTTTGCCCAAGCTGTTTTACAACTTGTCACACGAGTTCTAACAATGCGTGATACATGACGGCCTACTGTATTAAATGTCAAAGTAGGCATATCTTCTTCAGATTGTAAATATATTTCTCCGAAAGGTAGAAGTCCCACTTTTAGAAGAGCCTGAAAACCGCTACCAATACCTAAAACCAAACTGTCACGATCTTTTATTAATGACATAACAGCGTCCGAAATGTTATTAATACGTAAAATGTTTGCAATAAATTTTCCACTGCTGTCCGGTGAGTCTCCGGCACTGAATCCGCCGGAAAGTGCTAAAATTTGAGCTGTGTCTATTTCTTTTTGTAAAATTTCCAAAGATTCTTTCAATTCTTCTTTTGTGTTATTGCGGAAAACTAAAGTTTTTGTTTCTGCACCGGCTAAAGTAAATGCACGATCAAGGTCATATTCGATATTTGTTCCCGGAAAAACAGGAATTAAAACTTTAGGTTTATCTGCACCGACAACGTAAAAGTTGCGTGGTTTTTTCTCAACTTCTTTGCGAGATTTTTTGACGGATTTATGTAGTTTTTTTGCAAAGTTTGGCATTTTCTTTTTGCCGTTAAGTATTGTTGATTTAATTGAATTATTATTTGAAACTTGAGGGAAAATTTCTGATAAAGGTTTTTCCCAAACATTGATTGCTTCATCTAAACTTATGCGAACAATGTCATTATTAGTCATTAAAATAGATATTTCTTTTTTTTCTTGTGTGCGACCAATTTCAAGCCATTGTAAATCGTTATATTTTATCTCTCCTTCTGTTTCTATAACTATGGACCCGTACAATGGAACAAAAAGTAATTCTTGAATGCTGGAATTTAGATAACAACCGATTTTGTTTCCAAAGGCCATTTTACTTACTGCTTCAGCAATGCCACCGGCACCGACAGGATACATTGCACGAATTTTGCCTGTTTTATTCATTTCATAAATGCGTCGTGCATTTTCTTTGAAAGTTTCAAATTCCGGTGCCAATACTTCCGAATATGATTGAATTGCAACATAAATATGGCTTTCTGTATTTTTAAAAGCACCGGAAGTTATATTTGCAACATTTTCAGTGGCAACGGCAAAACTAACTAACGTTGGAGGTACACAAAGATCTTTGAATGTTCCGGACATACTATCTTTACCGCCGATGGAAGGTGTTCCCATAGCTTTTTGAGCAGAAAGAGCACCTAAGAGGGCGGCAGACGGTTTACCCCACGATTCATCATTAATCATTTTTTCAAAATATTCTTGGAAAGATAAACGAGCTTTTTCAGCGTCCCCGCCCATTGCCGTTATTTTTGCCAATGAATGTAAAACTGCAATTTGTGCTCCGTGCCACGGAGACCATTGTGCAATGCGTGGGTCATAGCCAAAACTCATCAAGCTTGTCGTTGAAGTTTCAAAAGGTGGTAGAACAGGAATTTTTGCAACCATACCGGCTTCAGGTGTACTTTGATATTTTCCGCCCATTGGAAAAAGTATTGTGGCGGCACCTATTGAACTGTCAAAACGTTCTGTTAAACCACGCTGTGATGAACAAGCTAAATCACTTAAATTTTCTAAGAAAGCTTTTTTTAATGTTTGAGGTTGTATGCCTTTTGTTTTGCCGGCCATTTCTGCCGGTTCCGTTGCTAATACTTTTTTTACGGAAGGCAAAGGTTGGCAAAGAGGAGAAGACATGCGAACCGGATTTGTAATTTTTGCCCTTGTTGAACGACCCGCACCGGCAGTGTCTAAAAATTCTCTGTCAATGTCAACAATAGTTTTACCGCGCCATTTCATTACAAGACGATTTTTGTTCGTAACTGTGGCGATAACTGTAGCATTTAGATTTTCTTCAGCTGCAGCCTTAATTAAAAAGTCAACGTCTTTTTCACGCACAACGAGTGCCATACGTTCTTGACTTTCGGAAAGTGCCAATTCTGTTCCATTTAATCCTTCGTATTTTGTTGGAACAGCATCTAAGTTTATTTCTAAGCCGTCTGCCAGCTCCCCTACAGCAACGGAAACACCTCCTGCTCCAAAATCATTACAACGGCGAATAATGCGACTCACTTCGGGATTGCGGAATAAGCGTTGAATTTTGCGTTCTTCTACAGCGTTACCTTTTTGAACTTCTGCCGCCGCCGCAGTAAAAGATTCAGCAGTATGTACCTTTGATGAGCCGGTTGCTCCACCGATGCCGTCACGGCCTGTTGCTCCTCCTACAAGTACAATACAGTCTCCGGCTTCAGGTTCTTCGCGAATAACAATGTCAGCAGGAGCGGCAGCAATAACAGCACCTAGTTCCATGCGTTTGGCTTCAAAGCCACTGTGATAAATTTCTGTAACTTGTCCGGCAGTTAAACCTATTTGGTTACCGTATGAAGAATAACCTTGAGCGGCTTCTTGTGTAAGTTTTCTTTGTGGTAGTTTGCTTTCAAGTGTTGCCGAAAATTGCACTGTTGGATCACTAGCTCCTGTAACGCGCATAGATTGATAAACCCACGAGCGTCCGGAAAGCGGATCGCGAATAGCACCGCCAACACAAGTTGCCGCTCCGCCAAAAGGCTCAATTTCCGTAGGATGATTATGTGTTTCATTTTTGAACATTAAAAGCCAACGTTCTGTTTTTTCGGCATTTTTATTTGAAGTATCTTTTGTATGCACATCAATATAAATGGAGCAAGCATTTACTTCTTTTGAAATTTCAATATCATCAAGTTTGCCATGTTTTTTAAGATACTTTGCACCGATGCAAGCTATATCCATAAGGGAAACAGGCTTGTCTTTTTCTCCGTAAACATCCGTTCGCATTTGTGTATAATCTGATAAAGATTTTTCAAATAATTCCTTAAAATCACCATCTTCTATTTCAATATTTTCAAGCACTGTATTAAATGTTGTATGACGGCAGTGGTCAGACCAATATGTGTCTAAAAGTTTTATTTCAGTTTCGGTTGGATCACGATTAATTTTTTTGAAATAATCTTGCATAAATTTAGTGTCAGCCATATCCATTGCTAACTGCATTTTATCGTGATAAGATTTTAATTCTTCGTTATTATAATTTATGAAACCGGTTTGAACGGGAATATCGTCAGGAGATTGTGTTTCTATCTGTAGTGTCTTTGGAATATTCGTATTTGTTATTAAACGCGAATCAACAGGATTTACAAGATAATTTTGTATTTGTTCAACATCGGCTAAAGAAATGTCTCCGGAAATTATTACTACTTTTGCACAACGAACCTTTGGACCTTCAGTGCCAAATTTAACATCTTCATTCAAAACTTCTTGTAAAATAGTTAAGTTTTGTTCTGCATTGTCTGCACGTTGATCATATTGTCCCGGAAGATATTCCCAAACAATTACAGTGTCATTGTCTTTTGTCTTAATCTCTCTGTGATAAACATAATCTGTTTGAAAGTCAGAAAAAACGCGTTCGGTTGCAGAGTCGGCAACTGTGTAAGTAATGTTTTCAATGTCATATCTGTTTAAATATCGAACTTCTGTAATTCCAGAAATTCCCAAAAAATCGGTCAATTCAGACTTAATACGCAAAGCTTCATTGTCAAAGCCTGCTTTTTTTTCTATAAAAATGCGATACATAAGAATATTATAGTGATATGAGATTTTTTGTTCAATATGCGAAAAAAAAAAGTATTGGAAATAACAAAAAATGTTAAATAAAAATATAAAAAAAAAGGCAGTTAAGCTTTTTATGTCTAAACTGCCTATTATTCACTAAAAAATAATAGCTAATATTTTATTCTTGTATAGCTAATATTTCATTTGTTACATTATCTTTTTTTGCACAAGATTTGCAAAGACGTGTTTTGTTTTCTTCAAAGGCTTTTGAAACTTTAGCTTCAAAAACTTCTTTTGAATTTTTCAAATAACCGCAATCTGCGTGAGAGTGATATACTTTTCCGTTTTTTGTGTAGAAAACATCTGTATTTTGGAAATATGCTTCAGCACGAGCTAAGTCTTCTTGAGAAACAGGATTAAAGTCATAGCTGGAAACTCCTGCAATTGCTAAAGCAACGGCTGCAACAATAGCTGCAATTGTTTTTGTTTTTTTGTCAGCATCTTTATTTAACAAAATAAGAATCAAAAGAGGGGCAAATGCAATTACACTAACTATTACACCAAGATTGTTATAAAGCCAAAAAGCAAGTGGATTTTTTTCTGAAGCAGGTTTAATATGATTAGCTTTTTTCCACATTTGTGAACCGATAATTACGAAAATCAAGTCAATAACAATTGCACCGATTAAAAAATAAAGCAAATAAGCTTCAGGTGTAGGAATGTTTCCTAAAAGAATCAATATACCGATAACTTCTGCAACAATAGCTAAAATCCAAAAAATAATTGCACCGAAGCGAAGAGCTGCCGAGTTGCCTGTGGGTTTTGCTTTTCGAATATTTTTTTCTGCCATAAAATTCTCCTTTTTTTGTGGATTGTACTAATAATACTATATCATTATTTCTGCAAAGAAGGCAATACTTTAATTGTATCTTTATTTTTTTTTTGTTTAGTTGTATAATCAACGCATATGTTAACATTACAGGAAATCGTAGAAAATTTACCGATTCATTTATGTCATGGTGCAAATGGCTGGAAAGATGTAAAAATTAAAAAAATTGTAGCGGGGGACTTAATGAGCGATATTTTGGTGTCCATCGATGCAGATACTTTACTCATAACAAGTCTTGCAACTGAACAGGCTATTCGTACAGCTGATATAGTTTGTGCCGCTGCAGTTTTGTTAGTAAACGATAAATTACCGACCTTAGCCATGAAAGATTTAGCCGAAGATTCCAATATAACTTTGATGTGTTCTCCTTTTCCAATGTTTGAAACATGTGCGAATTTGACAAATTTGGAATTCAGCCTAAAGTTAAAACGCTAAGTTTTTTGTTGAACAGTTATGACAAAGCTTGACAAAAATGCATCAATTGAAAAGATTTCTCATAACTTTATAAGTGCTACTCTTTCAAAATCCGTAAAAGAAAGCAGATTTATTAAAGTATAGATAAATATCAAACCAAATTTTACCTATTATATAGAAGAATATACACAAACTCAAAGTTTTCAAAAGACTGTTTCTAAAACTGAATTGCTCGATTATTTGAAAAATAATATCGGTACAAATTTTAAAAATGCAATAATAAAAACAGATGATGCCACAGTTAATTTTTTTACAAATAAAAAAGGTTTTACGAGAGTTTTGTGGCAAAATGTAACATTTGATAAAAAAATTAATGCCGAGACTTTTGTGCAAAATAGACAAAAAAAATATATTTTGCAAGAAGGTGAACCTGTGCCTTTTTTAGTTGAGTTGGGCTTAATGACAAAAGAAGGCAAAATTTATGCTAAACAATATGATAAGTTTCGTCAAATTAATAGATTTTTAGAATTCATTGATGATATTTTGCCAAAACTTATGCAAAATGCATTTCATTCAAAATTACAAATTATTGATTTTGGTTGTGGAAAATCTTATTTAACATTTGCTTTATATCATTTTTTGACAAAGTTGCGTAAAATTGATTGTCAAATTATAGGTATTGATTTAAAACAAGATGTAATTGAGTTTTGTAAAAATTTGGCAAAATCTTGTGCTTATGATGGTTTGCATTTTTTTTGCGATGACATAAGAAATTTTGGTGCAAAACAAATTGATGATTTGGAAGTGCAAAACGTTATGCCGGACTTAGTCATTACGTTGCATGCTTGTGATGTTGCAACGGATTTTGCTCTTGAATTTGCCGTAAAAAACAATGCAAAGGTAATTTTGTCCGTGCCTTGTTGTCAACATGAGTTAAATAATTATTTGTCAAAAAAAGAAAATGCAAAAAACACAAATGAAACCGTTAAGCCGTTTTTAAAGCATGGAATTATTCGTGATAAATTTTTAAGCCTTGCAACAGATTGTTTGAGAGGTGAGCTTTTGGAAAGAATGGGCTATAAAGTGCAAATGTTGGAATTTATAGATATGGAACATACGTCAAAAAATGTTCTAATTCGTGCCGTTAAAGGTAATAGTTTTGCACAAACTAAAAATACCGAAGATTTTTGTGCACTTAAAAATGCTTTAGGCATGTCAATTACACTTGAAAAATTACTGTCTGAATAAAAATTTCACGCAAAAATTGCAAAAATCTCTATAAAAAAAGCCCTGTCTCAAATCTGAAACAGGGCAATATGCATCTTCAAAGAATTATTCGGAAATTACACCGGCATTTGCAGGGATAGTCGTTGATAAATTTGTTGTGTCTTCTGCTGTCCATGTATATTTTGGTTTCCAGGTTGTTGTTGAAGTTGTAGGTGCAAAATCATTAGAGGCACCTCCGTATATGTTTCCTGAAACGTTCCATTTTCCTGATTTTGCAGTTCCCGTTTCAAAATAAAATCCTACTGCTTTTTGAATTCCGTTGAAAACATTTTTTTCAACAAATACTTCACTGTTTGAACGTGCATTTACCGCAGATGTATCCGATATGTCAGCTTCCCAATAGTTGTTGAAAATGTGAGCTTTTCCGTAGCGTAAAAGTGGGGTTCTGCTACCAATGTTTTTAAAATAGTTATGATGGAATGTAATGCGTATGTTAACATCGTTCATGGCATCGCTAGGGCCATCTCCCGAACCGCACAAAATTGCTTTGTAGTGGTCATGGAAATAACAATTTGAAACTGTTATGTTTCTTGCTCCGTTTGTTATGTCTAAAAGGCCGTCATAATAATCTTTATCTTCACTTAAATCCGAATAAAATTCACAATGATCTATCCATACGAATTTTCCACCACCGATTTTTAAAGCATCGTTTCCTGTTCCCATATTTGCTTCAACTTCACTGAATTTCAAATTTTTAACAATGTAATTTTCGCCGTTGAGCTTAATTTCAATATTTTTAATATGGCCGGTTCCATAATTACTTATAAGCGATTTGTTTGATTTTGCTGTAATTGATGTGCTTTTTTCATCCGCTGTTGTAATCAATGATTCAATATAAATTACTTTTGGTTCGTCAGACGTTAAAGCAGCTTCCAGTTCGGTTAATGAAGTAACGGTTACACTTTCTGAATTAGCACTACCACCGGTTAATGTATATTTTATATTTCCGTCCAAGTCTGCACATGCACCGAAACCAATCAAATTTAAGTCTTGTTCGGCATCTGCCTGTATAAAACGTGCTTTTACTTTTACATCAGAAGTCATTTTAATTGTTTGTTCCGCATCATTTGATGGATGTGTTCCAATCCAACAGTCAAATTTATAGCCTTCCTTTGGCGTTGCTTTTATCCTTACATTTGTATCTTTTGCATTATTTTCTTTTCCTTCAAGAATTTCAACGGTTCCGTAATTTTCATTTTCAGATGAAATATCCAAAGAAAAATACTCTACTGCATTGTTTGTACCTTTTACTACTAATCCTTCCGTTACGGAAACTACATGCAAATAGTCAAAGTTAGGTAATTTTCCTGAAGAAAGGCGTTCTTCTGCAGGAGGAGGCGTTGCAACGCTTGCCGGATATACAACATTCGGAAGATTAATTCCTTCAGGTACAGGTGTAATTAAAATAAAACAATCTCCTTGTGGTACGGTAACATCAATAGTTTCTGTTTCCTGCCAAATATTTACTCCGGTTTTGCTGGTCCAATTGCAATATATTGGATTATTTTCATTAACAAGTTCTCCATCCAGATAAATATATGCAGCTCTAATTTCAGTTGTGCCACCCCAAAAAGCATATTTGAGTGACATTTTTACAGTCCCTGTTTTATTTGAGTTAATGGCAAATTTAATATTTGAACCTACTCCCAAATTTTCAATAAATTTATTCACATAGCCCGGATATGAGTCATGTGTTCTTACAGTGCCTGTTGTGCTGATAAAACCAAGTTGCTCTTCGTTCAATTGCAAGTTAGTTGTTTCCTTTGTTGTGTCCGGTGTGTTGTTGACAGGATCTTTACATCCAATTGTAAAAAACAGCATAGCGATAATTGCAAAAGCTGCAAAGCTCTTCCATAATCTGTTCATCGTTTCCTCCAATATCTTCATTATTAAATATAATTTTAACATAGAAGTATCCATAAAGATAGAAGAAAATATAGCTATTTTATAAAAAAAAATTGTCATAATATAGATTTTATTTAATAAAAAATGTATCTTATATGTATGATAACAGAAGAAAAAATTAAAGAAGCTTTGGAGCAAATTAGGCCTCAGCTTCAAGAAGATGGCGGTGACTTGGAGTTTGTTTCTTTGGAACCGAATGGTAAGGTTTTTGTACGCTTAGTTGGTGCATGTGGAAGTTGTCCAATGGCAACAATGACTTTGAAACAAGGTGTCGAAACTTTTTTGCGTGAAGCATTTCCAAATGATAATTTGGAAGTTGTACGTGCTTTTTAATATTTACAAAGGAATTTATTATGGTTGTTGAAAAAGGTAAAGTTATATCCATTGAATACACATTAAAAGATGCTGAAGGTGAAGTTATGGACACAACAGAAGGTGTTGGACCAATGGATTATATTCATGGAATGCAAGCCTTGATACCGGGACTTGAAAAAGAAATGGAAGGCAAAAAAACAGGCGACGCTTTTTCTGTTGTGGTTGAACCTGCAGATGCCTATGGGGATTATTCAGATGAGTTGGTTTTAGACGTACCTCGCAGTAATTTTCCTGCAGATGTTGACATACAAGTAGGAATGCAGTTTGAAGCTGAAAGTGGCCATGCTGTAACTATTCTTGAAATTAAAGATGATACGATAAAAATCGATGCAAACCATCCGTTAGCGGGCGAAAAATTATTTTTCGACATAAAGATTGTAGACATTCGCGAACCGACAAAAGAAGAACTGTCAAGCCTGTCTTGTGGTGGTGGCTGTAGCGGACATTGCGGTGATTGTGGTAGCGATTGTTATGATGACTATGATGACGGTTGTTGTGGTGGCAGTTGCAATTGTTAAAAATATTGATTTAATTTCAATTATTTAGATATGTATGTAAAAGCTGTGAATCCAAATCTGAAAAAAAGGTTTGAGTTTTTACAGCTTTTTTTATGGAAGATAGTTTTTCAAAGTCATTAAAAATTTGTGTTAAAAGTGTACCGATTTTTCCTGGAATTTTCAAATTATCACTTATGGCAATTTTAGATAAAAAAACCGTACCAATTACAATGCAACCTCGCCTTATTCCTGCAAAAAGGGCACCGCTTGTGATGGAAAATGTTCCAATTTGAAAAAGTACTTTGCCAAACGGTTGAAGAAGACTACAAGCTACCACAGTTAAAAGTAAAAAAAACGGTGGTAAAATTTGAGGCGGTTTTTTCTTTTTAATTATATTTTTTATGTATAGTATAATAAAAAAGATGACTGTGGCAACACTTATAATTTTTACATTTTTTTGCAATACAAACCATAGCATTACTATTAGGCTAACAAAGAACAAAAGATATAGATTAATTTTTTTTTCACTATTATGTGAAATTGGTTCGGTTTGTATATTTTTTGTCGGAAAGGATTTGTTATTTATAAAATAATCAAACCATTGTGATTTTTTCACAAAAATATTTGCAAAAATACCTAAAGCAATGCCTGTAATAAAACCTGAAGTTAATAGCAATGGAGAAATGTAACGAATACCGTCTTTGAACAGGAAAAACTTAGAAAAGATTATTTGTACAAAATTATTTGCTAAACTACCTGAAATACTTAAGCCTATACAACTGATTTTTTGTGAAAAAAATTTATGTAAAAAAAACATCGTTATGCTACTAGCAAAAGTAGAAAAAAAAGAAAATATAAAGATATATGAAAAAAAAGTTCCACTGATAAAGGCTTGGCATAAGATTTTTAATAATACAAGAAAAAAGAAATCTTTTGAACTAAATTTAAAAAGGGCTAAAATGAGCGGTAAATTTGCCAAGCCCAAGCGCATAAAAGGCAATGGTTTGGGTACCATAAATTCAATGGCGGAAAGTGCCAAACATAATGCGGCAAAAAATGTTACATCACGGACAGACGCATTAAGAGACACGTTTTACAGCTTCTTGAGCATCCGGATAGTTTGGTCTTAATCGTAAAGCTCTTTCATATGCGGATTTAGCTCCTGCTTTATCATTGGCATTTTCGCGTACACGTCCCAATCGATACCACCAAAGTGAATTACCCGGTTCTTTGTATAAAGCTGCACAATATGCAATATCTGCATGAGCATGTCTGCCTTGTAAACGATAAATTTCCGCCATAAAAAACATTGCAACAGAGGAGCGATCTCCGTTTGGTAAACCTGCCAAATAATTTTCAAAATTTTTCAAAGACTCTGTGTAGTTATCTAAATAAAAATATGCTTCACCTAAAGTTTCAATGATGCGATATTCCTTTGGATTAATTTTTAAAGCTTCATTACAAAGGCGAACTGTTTCACGATAATCTTGTAAGCGAATTAAGGACCAAGTAATAACTACATAGCTTTCAATGTTACGTGAGTTTTCTTGCAATTCTGCACGGCAAATATCAACTGATTCTTGGAATTTTGCTTTAGCTTCTGTCATATTTCCGGCAACTTCAAAATCACGTCCGGCACGGTACGATTTTAATGCATCTTTTTTTTCTTGTGCAAAAAGAGAAACAGAGGATAATAAACAAATTAAAGCAATGATTTTCTTCATATTCATACCTTTAAGATATCAGTTCTTATCATATTTAGCAAGTGTTTTTTTTAGAGGTTTTTTTAGTGGATTTTTAGAAATTTTCAACAGTACCATCAGCATGAGAAATAAAGCAAATAGGGATATTTTTTGTGAAAAATCCGTTTTCAATAACACCAACAATATCATTTATTGCCATTTCCATTTTAACGGGGTCTACGGGTTTTTCCCATATACAGTCTATAATAATATTACCGTTGTCAGTAATCACAGGACCGGCTTTTTTTATGCCTTCACGTACAGTGCATTTTGCTCCTAATTTTTCTAAAGCGGCGGTAACGCTCACTCTACCTTCCGGAATTACTTCCACAGGCAAAGGGAATTTTGTGCCAAGTGTCAAAACTTTTTTGCTTTCATCGGCAACAATTACAAGTATCTTTGCGTTATATTCAATGAGTTTTTCCTGAAGATGAGCTGCACCGCCACCTTTAATTAAAAATTTTTCCGATGTAATTTCATCTGCACCGTCAATTGCCAAATCTAAACTGCCGGCTATTTCTTTTGCATTTAAAGTAAAAACAGGTATACCAAAATTTTCGCAAGCAATTTGTGTTTGAAAACTAGTTGGAACGGCTTTAATATTTTTTAATGTGCCGTCAGCTATACGTTCTGCAATACGCTTTACTGCCGGCATGGCTGTTGAACCGGTGCCCAGACCAAGTTTCATTCCTGAGACAAGTAAGCCTTTATCTATCAATGAGTCAACTGCACTTTTTCCTACTAATTCTTTCATTTCTTTTTGGCTCAACATATCTTTTATCCTTCTTAAAAATTACTTTTTTTCTTCGTAATGAGAAATTGTTTTTCCCGTATAAAGTGCAAATTGTTTTTCTGCTTGATATTCTAACATTGATAATCCGTTACAAATGCGACATCCGGCTTTTTCTGCGGCAGTTAAAAAAGGTGTTTTGTTTGGTACATAAATTACGTCATAAACTGCTTCTTTACCGGAAAATTTATAAAAATAAAGCGGATTGTTTTCTTCTTCAAAAAAGTTTTCATTATTTATGTCCATGCCTACGGAGGTTGTTTGTATAATCACGTCAGAATATTTTTTTATAAGTTCCATATTTTCAGCACCTAATGCGGCATATTTGAAACCAAAATATTCTGCTAATTGCCTAGCACGACCAACGGTTCTGTTGAAAACACATGCTTTTCCGTGTAATTTTTTTATAACATAGGCAACTGCTTTTGCAGCTCCGCCGGAACCAATAATTGAAACTTTTTTCCGTGCTAAAGAATTTGTACCTAAAAACTCACACAAACTTCGTTCAAAACCAAAAGCGTCTGTGTTGTATCCTGCCCATTCCATGCCTCGACGTACAACCGTGTTGCAAGCATTAATTCGGTTTACTTCTGCAGAAACTGTGTGTAATTCTTCAATAATGGATTCTTTGTGAGGCACGGTCACAGAAAGTCCTCCAATGTTTACTTCTTCACAAAAGGCAAGAGCCTGTTTGACTGTATGGGCACGAATAGGAATAAAAACCGCATTCATGTTATATTTTTTAAACCATTTATTGTGGATTTTAGGGCTTGATGTTGCATTGAGCGGATACCCTGTTATGCCAAAAACGCACGTGTTATTATCAATGGTGCGAAAATTATACATTTCATTTAGAGTAATTGGATCTAAGTGTCCTAAAATGGGCATTTTTCCTGCTGTTTCTATTGGCGACACATATGTTAAAAAGTTTTTTAATTTGTTTGCTAAAATTCTTGTTGGTAAACCGATTGACTCCATAGCAACCAAAATATGATCAAAGTCGCCTATTTCTTTTGACTGTCTGAATAAATCGGTAACATCGTCTAATGTACGCGGCATACAGGCAATTTTAGGAATTTCATAGCCGGTTGTACGCATTTTTTTCATGCGTTCGGCGATGTTTTTCACAGGTTCGTTCATACTGTGAAAGCTACGAATGACGCGTGTGCCGAACGCCATGGCAGCATCTAATAAACTTGGCACGTTAAAATCTTCTTCCAAATCGATGTATGCATAATTTTTTCTTGTGTCTTGTTCGGCAAAAGCTAAAGCACGTGCAAAAAGAGTGGTGCGCCGTGCTTCTCCTTCAGAAAACTGCCCGCCGTCAATTGTTCGGCGAATTGTTAAGATGCAAGGAATGTCAGTCATGGCAGGAAATTTGCGAATTTGCAACTGCTCATCTTTTGTTAGATAATCGGCACGTAATTCTACCATATCAATGTATGGTCGATATTTATTTAGAAGCAATAAGTTTTCTTCTAAGGTTTCACCGGTTAAACATAAACAAATTTTTGCCATAATTATTCCTTTACATATAAAATTTTATTGAATGGTTTTACGCATAACATCACGACTGTTTTCAATTGATAAAATCAATATCGAATTTTTTTGTAAATAATATGGAATTGTAAGATTTCCGCCCGGATGATTTAAAGTAACTAAATTATATCGTTCACCGTCATAAGTTTGTACATCTAATTGTAATTGAAGTGCATATGGATATTTTGGCAATGTTTCTGAGAAGATGCCATAAACCATGTCGCCCGTTTGTTTTTCAGGGATTGCTAAAACAGCATTAACTCTTCCGTTTACATCTGCCCATGACCCCGCTTCTTTTTCTTGGCTAACAATAGTTCCTGGAAGTTCGGTAATATCTGCAATTTTTGTTGTAAAGTCAAAAATAACTTTTGAGCGTGAAATTTGTAATAAAGTATCGTTTACGGAAAGTCCCGTCAAAGGAGGCACTTTTGTTTTTTCAAATTCAGGGCCTTTGCTTACAACTAATTCCAATTTAATGGGATCGATAATTATTGTGTCAGCAGGCGGATTTTGTTCCAATATGGTTCCCGCTTCTGCAATATTTGAAACATAAAAAGGAGGATCTTGCAAAGTAATCATTGCACGGGTGCCTGTAAAAAGTGTTTGCAAATGAACTTTTACATCGTCAAATTTTTGATTGGTATAGTCTTCAACTTTATCAATGATAACTCCACGGCTAACAATTAAGTTAACTCTGCGACTTGCTTTTATGATTGTTCCGGCGGGTGGATTTTGATCTAATATTAAGCCTTTTTCATCGGGATTATTTGAGTAACGTAATTGAATTTTGGGATAAAGCTCTTTTACTTGCAATTCTTCTAATGCTTTTGTCAGTTCTTTTCCTACAACGTTTGGCACTAAAACTTCTTCGCTACCTTTCACTACGGCAAAAAAAACGATACCACAGGTTACTGCCATAATTACAACCATCAAAATAGCCGTAATAATATAGGCCTTGCCGCTTTTTTGCAATGATTCAAAAGTATCTGTAAAATCAATTCCAAATTTGAATTTATTAAAATTCATAATTTATTCTCCAAAAAAATATTTATATATACTGTATTTTTATAAATGTTTTGTCTTTTAGCTGTTTGTATTTTTTTAGTTTAGGCTATTAAAGATATTTTAACAAAACATTTTTTCGTATTTTATTCAAAAACTTTATTGCATAGATTTTGATTTCCGTTAATAAAGTCTTTCCATGGCATAGCTTTTTTTGTTTGCCACTGCAAATTTTCCAGCTTCAACACTCCGTTGCCCGTTTTTACCAAAATGCCAAATTTTTTATCATTTTTTATAATTTGTCCATTTTGGGCAGTTTCCAAAACTTCTTTTAAAGCATCTATATCTTCATCATACACTTTGGCGGAGTGAATGTGCAAGATGTTTTCACCGCATTTTGTAAAAGCTCCCGGCCAAGGGAAAAAAGCACGAATTTGTGCATCAATTTCTTTTGCACTTTTTGACCAATTAATCTGTCCATCTTCTTTTTTTAACATGGAACAATAACTTGCTTTCCCTTTTTGTGGTGTTGAAGTTTCTTTGCCGTCAGCAATTTTATTCAAAATATCATGAATCATACCGCAACATTCTGTGGCACAATAATTCAGCAAGGACTCCGATGTTTCTTTTCCATCGAGCGGAATAATTTTTTGAGCTAATATATCACCACAATCCATTTCTTGTGCCAAACGCTGAATTGTAATGCCTGTTTCTTTTTCCATAGCTAAAATTGCAGCGGGAATAGGAGCACATCCACGAAACTTTGGAAGTAAAGACGGATGTATATTAATGCCGCCGAATGGAAAAAGAGCCATAAATTTAGGGCCGAAAATCTTTCCGTAAGCAAAACAAACGAGCAAATCACATTTTAACTGAGAAATTTTTTCACGCACGGAGGCATCAAGTTTGTCAGGGGTGAAAATTTGGACGGTTTTGCTTACATCTGAAAGAGAGGAATTATATTCACGGGCAACTTGTTCAACAGGCGTTGGCACAAGGGTAGATTTTCTTCCTTGTGGAGCAGGCGGATTTGTTAATACACCTACAATTTTAAAAGAAGCATCTTGTAATTTGAGCAAATAGTTTAAGAGAACGGCGGCGATGTCCGGACTACCCGCAAATAATATACGCACTTTTGCCTTCCTTTAGGATTATGCTTTTTTTGTAGCCTTTGCGGCTTTTTTTTCGGCAATTTTTGTAGCTTTGGCTATTTTTGCCTTTTCACGAGCAAGATGTTTTTCTTTTCGTTCTGCAAATTGTTTTTCGACTTTGAACTTAAAAACCGGATCTCCTCTATCAATATACAAAATTCCGTCTAAATGGTCATATTCGTGTTGAATAATCCGGGCTAAAAATCCGTCCGCTTCTAAAGTGAAAGGTTTACCTTTTTCATTTAATGCTTGCACTGTTATTTGTAGTGGGCGGACAATCGTTTCATATTGATTTGGAATAGATAAACATCCTTCTTCGAAAGAACCTGTTTCTGTGGATGTTTTAATAATTTGAGGATTAATAAAAACACGTTTTACATTGTCTTCTGCAATTAAAACAAAAAAACGTTGCATAATTCCCACTTGCGGGGCAGCTAATCCAACGCCGTCACTTTTCAACATTAACTCAAACATTTGTTCAATTGTTGCACGTAAATCATCTGTAACTTCTGTTACCGGAGTCGATATTTGTCTTAATCTTTCATCACCTAAATGTAAAACTTTCATACACATATAGTACAGAAACGAAGCACTTTATTCAAGTTATGTATTTTTGCGTTCGTTTGCAATGCAAACAAATTCGTTTTGTAAATATTCCATCATCTCTGTAGATAATTTACTGTAAACAAATTTATTTACTTTTTGTCTGGTTCTAGTTTCTAAACCTAAGTTTCCGTTCGGATCAAGGAAAGCAAAAACATGAATCAAATTGCCGTTCATTGCACGATTAATGCATAAAACTGCAGAAACTTTACATCGGATACCGTGAAGGTTCAGTAAAATATCATCAATTCGAACATTTGGTAAAAAAGGAGGATCTCCTGCAGGAAAAACACAAGAAAAATGACTTATACTTACATCTCGCAAAACTCCTTTGCAAGTGTTATTTTTATAAATCATATCGAGTTTGCATAAAGGACCGCAAATGGCTCTAAGATTTTTACGTTGACTGTTAGCTTGATTTGCAATAAGAACAGCATTTAATATTTGAAAATTAATATTTTTATTATATTCTAGTTGTATACATCCGCCAAAAATACCAATGTCATAAAGAAAAATTCGTTCCAAAGCTCTACTTCGGTCGGCATTTTTTTTCAAATAAGTTACACCGATTGTTGCACGCATTCCATAAGTGTCTTGAATTTTTTTTATAAAAATAGTCCATTCAATACCCGGAATTTTGCGGTCAATGTTAAAAAATAAAATTACGTGTTCAAAACTGTTAAAAAGTGTTTCAATTTTCCATTCTAAGCGACAAGTTTGATCATCATTAATGAAGTAAGTTTCATAGCCATTCATAGAAAAGTCTTCTAAAAATTCTTCCGGCACCAATGACGTATCAGGCACGACGAAAAATGTTTTTACGCCACGAGCCAATTCAGGTTGTATCCCTGCCATAAAAAACCTCGTGAATTAATATTTTTAACTTTATTATTGATTATAGATTTATTATAAAGGACAATATTGTATTTTGCAAATGAAAAGTGAATAATAATGTGAATAATAATTATAGAAATCAAAAATTATAATTCTGTATGGATAAAACGCTTTTTAAACTGCCACAAACAGACATAGCTTATTGACAAAAAGTGAAAAAAAAAGCATATATAAGTATGGAGATTTTAAAAAAGCAAGAAAACAATTTGATATCTCAATTTGTTGACGCATCTATGATTAGAGCAATGGAAACTTTGGTGCAAAATGAAGATATAAATACATCAATTAAGGCTTCTTATAAAATTTCAGAACTTTTCGGTTCAAAAAATGAATTTTCAGTTTTAGTGGAAAATTCTTCGGATACTCTAATCTCGGAAGAAAAATTAATTACCAGTTTTAATAATAATTTAAATTTACTTGTTCAAAAAATTTGGGTGGAAAAAGCTGATGAAGCGCTAAAAGAACAAATTTTAGCACGTATTGAAACTTTATGTTCGGAAGTCAAAAAGAATATTTATACAGGTTCTTATAATGCTTTTATTTCTGTGTTGCATGACGTTGTTTTTTTGATGTTCGGAAATCAAGCAAAAAAAGAAGATTTTACTGAATATGCACTTCGAATCGATCCCGGTTTTGGAATTTTTTGGTGGTATGTTGAAAACTTACCTTTAGAAAATTCATGGACAAACGAAAAAACTCGCATAGTCATGTTGTTGGCAATGTTCTTTTTGGCAAATTACTAATATTATTTTAGGAAATGCTTTATGAATCTTGAAAAATTTTATGGTTCTCTTCGCCGTGGAGCAAATTTTTTGGTGCAGTTGTCGTCAAAGCAAAAAAATGACGCATTGTATTCTGTGTCCCATGCTATAAATAATTCCAGAAAAAAAATCCTTGAAGCAAATGCAATTGACGTAAAAAATGCTCGTGAAAAAGGTATGAGTGAAAGTCTCATAGATCGTCTTGTGTTAAATGACAAACGCATTGACGATATTTTAGAATCAATCAAAATTATAATTGCTCAAACAGATCCTATCGGTACATCTGACAAAGGATGGTATACGCCGGAAGGTTTGCAAATTCGGCAAATGCGTGTGCCTCTTGGAGTTTGTGCCATAATTTATGAAAGCCGCCCGAATGTAACTGTTGACGCTTTTGCTTTAGCTTATAAAAGCGGAAATGCTATTTTGCTCAGAGGTAGTTCAAGTGCTCTTAATTCAAATCGTGCATTAGTTAAAGCAATTAAAGAAGGGCTGAAAAATTGTGAGCAAAATGGCTGTGGGATTCCTGAAGCAATAGAATTGGCAGATTCGGGCGACAGGGAAGAAGTTTCTGAAATTTTGAATGCCGTGGGAAAAATCGATGTAGTTTTGCCGCGTGGTGGAGCAAATCTTATAAAAACGGTTGTGGAAAATGCACGCGTTCCGGTGATAGAAACAGGAAGTGGTATTTGTCACATATTTGTGGATAAAAGTGCAAATTTGGAAAAAGCTGTAAAAATTGTAGAAAATGCAAAGTTGCAGCGTCCCGGAGTTTGTAATGCAATGGAAGTTTTACTTGTGCATGAAAAAATTGCTTGTGAATTTTTACCTATGGTTGTGAAAAACTTTGCCGGACGCGTACAATTAAGGTGTGATGAAAAATCGTTCAATATTTTAAATAGTATTGATACCAAAGATAATGATTTTAAGATAATTAAACGCTCAAGTGAGTCGGATTTTGATACGGAGTTTCTTGATTATATTTTAGCAATAAAAATTGTGTGCAATGTGGAAGAAGCTGTTGAACATATAAATACACATAATACAAAACATTCTGAAAGCATTGTAACAGAAAGTGTAACAAATGCAAAGATTTTTCAAAAATGTGTGGATGCCGCCTGTGTTTATGTAAATGCGTCAACGCGTTTTACTGATGGAGGCGTTTTTGGGTATGGAGCTGAATTGGGAATTAGCACACAAAAGTTGCACGTTCGCGGACCGATGGGGTTGACTGCTCTTACAAGTACAAAATATTTGATTGACGGGGATGGACACGTAAGATGACGATAAAAGACGCATTCAATGAAGCAAAAAAAGTTGTTGTAAAAATCGGTTCGAATACATTAGCAAAAGAAGACGGAACAATAAACTTGGAGTTTATGAGACATTTTGCAGAAGAATGTGCGAGCCTTATGAGAAGTGGAAAACAAGTGGTAATAGTTTCTTCCGGGGCACAAGTTGCCGGAATTTCCACTTTGGACAGGTGGGCTCGCAAAAAGGATATTCATTACAGGCAGGCACTTTGTGCTATTGGGCAAGTTGAGTTGATGGACAGATGGCGTGCGGCTTTTGCAGAATTTGACATTCATATAGGGCAACTTTTGCTCACTAAAGAAGATTTCAAAGACCCTCACCGCACGCTTAATGTAAGAAACACTCTTTTTACTTTGATAGATGAGGGCGTTGTGCCGATTATTAATGAAAATGACTCTGTAACATTTGATGAAATATCTATTGGTGATAACGATAATTTAAGTGCCCTCACTGCAATTTTATGGAGTGCCGATTTACTTGTTTTGTTCAGTGATATTGATGGAGTTTATACAAAAAATCCTAAACAACATGCAGATGCAAAATTAATTGAAACCGTTGAAAATATTGAAAAACTTAAAGGTGAAATAACTATCGGTTCAACAAATGCATTTGGTACAGGTGGTATGACAACTAAATTAGAAGCGGCCGAAAAAGTTACGGCATATGGCATAAACATGGTTTTAGCAAATGGTAGCAAGGAAAACATTTTGACGCGTCTGGCAAACGGCGAAGAAAAAGCAACGTTGTTTTTTGGTCACGATTAGATTTTTCAAGAAGGTTTACGAACATGGGTTTGTTGGAGGATTTTTTATGATTGGCATTATTGGAACCGGAATGATGGGCAGTGCATTAATTTGTGGCATTGCAAAAAATGTAGAAAATAATGAAATTTTTGTTTATGATATAGATAAAGAAAAAGCAAATGAATTAGCAAAAAAACAAGGATTTCAAGTTGCAGACAGTGAAAGAGAACTTGCTAAGAAGAGCAATCAAATTATACTTGCGGTGAAACCACAGTTTATTGCAAATGTTATTCGAGAAATTTCAGACGAACTTGAAACAAAAATTAAAGATAAAATTCTTATTTCTGTGGCTGCCGGTGTAAAAATTGAGGAAATAGAAAAAAATCTTAATGAAAAGACACGATTTAATGCTAAAATTATTCGGCTTATGCCAAATTTACCGGCACTTGTTGGACAGGCGATGATAGCACTTTGTGCCAATGAAAATGTTACAAAAGACGAAGTTGAAAATGTGAAAAAACTTTTGAGCGGTTGTGGGCTTGTTGAACAAGTTTCGGAAAACCTCATGGATGTAGTAACCGGTGTTTCAGGTTCAGGTCCTGCATATGGATTTATGTTTATTGAGGCGATGGCAGATGCTGCTGTTTTGCATGGAATGCCACGAAATCAGGCATATGTTTATGCGGCACAAACTTTGAAAGGAGCTGCTGAAATGGTACTTAAAACAGGCAATCATCCAGCGGCTTTAAAAGATGCCGTTTGTTCTCCGGGCGGAACAACAATTGAAGGTGTTTGTGCTTTGGAAGACGGTAATTTTCGTTATGCAATTATTTCTGCAGTTGAAGCTGCTACAAAAAAATCCGAAAAATTAGGAAAATAGTTTTTGATTAAACATTTGTTAGGAAAGCATATATGAAATTAAAGTTTGTAAAAATTTGCCTATTTCTATTTTTAATATCGATGGTTTGTTTTGCTCAAGAAATAAAAAATGATGAAGAAGTAAAAATTGTTGAGCAGATGAAAATAGAACCGAAAGAAAATGTGCAGAAAAATATCGAACCGAAAGAAAATGAACAAATAAATATTGAACCGGAAAATTTCCTAGACAAAATAAAATATCTTGAACAAGAAATAGATGCTGTTGAAAAACAAAAATTGGCTATAATTCAGGCACGTGATGAAACAAAAGAACGTATAAAAGAATTTTCTCAAAATATTCAAAATAATATGAATGTGGAAGTAGAAAAAATTCAAAATGCACCGTTAAAAGTGTATGAAAATGACGGTACGGGAGTTATGACAAAATCTGCACATGAAATGCGTGAAAAACAGTGCAATCAATTAAAACTAAAAGCACACAACGATATCAAGGCATTTTTTAATAAAGAAAAATTTCTTTTGGAACAAAATGAAAAAAAATTACGCAATGAACTTTATGCATCAGTTAGGGAATTAAATAAAAAAAATTTTGTTTTTTCAACTAAAGATAATTCATTGAAAATACATATTGGTGTTTTTGAGTCGGAACAGGCACGATGGCCTTTACAATTTTTAGCACAGAAAATTATGAATTTTGATATTAATACGCCTGAAGTTGTCTATATAACATATTCTTCACTTGCGGGGCATCAACCAAAACCAATTGCAGAAATGACACAGGAAGAAAAAGCAGAATATGATGACTCAGTTAAAATGTATGACGAATTGCTTCATGGTGAAATACCGTTTTTGCAAGCAGAATTAAAATATAATATTGAGCCGGTTGTTGATGGTATTTCCGAGTATCAATTAAATATTGAATCTTGTACTGTTACAAAAAGTGAAAACGAACAAATATTGCTTGAAAATGCATACAGACATACAACAAAATTTTTTGCACAGCCGGGTATTGATATAGGCTATGATTCTGAAATTGAAAAAATGCAATATGAATTGATTGAACAACAAAAAATATCCGCTGAGGAAGAACGTATTGCCACTGAAAAAGTTATGAAAAAAGCAAGAAGAGGTATGTCACAGACGCGTCGAACCGGCTTTGCAATTAATATAGCAGATGTTTTTTCTGTTACAACTAATCCTGAAATATCAATGGAAATTTTATTCGGTCTTAATAGGCATTTGTTTTTACAAGGACTTACAGCTATAAACTTGCTTCGAGCTACGGAATCTGCTGACTTATTCGGTGATTTGCTTTGTCTTTTGGGAGTTGGTAGTAATTATAAATTGACGGATTTTATTGGAGTTTATGTTTTAGCAAATGCAGGTTTTTATTCAAAACAGTTTGCCGGTGAATCTGTTAGAGGTTATAAGTTTCAGTCATATCTTGGTGCAGGTTTTGAGTTTGTTTTAGGTATGGATGGTGCAGGTTATTCATTAAAAGCGGAATATTTGTTTCCTGTTTTCGGCTATCGTAAAAATCCGATGCTTAGCGTTGGATTAGGTTTTATGTTAGGAGATTATTTTTTGTCCAAATAATTTATTTAGTGAATTTTTCAATGTTAATATCTCGAATGTATTGTTTTTTTATTTGTGAAAATTTTTCAAAATGAGGAGATTTGAGATGTTCTTCGAAAGCATTTTCATCTTGCCACATTTCAACGAGTAAAATATCATGATTATCTTCTATAGGAAGAAAAAACTCGTAGCGAATATTACCCGGTTCCTGCCGAGTGTCTTCAATAATATTATTTTTTTTCAAAAGTTCTAAAAATTCGTCTTTGCAACCACTTTTCAAAGTATACATTACGTTTAATAAAATCATATATCTATTATATGCATAAATTTTTTTTCTGTAAAGTCCATTTTCAAGGTAATTTTTTTGTAATTTTTATAAAATAATGCTTGCAAATTTGTCTATTTAGATAGATAATGTTGAAAAGATGTGTTTTTATTTTCAAAAGGATGGAGATTATGAGAAAAATTGTTTTATGTTTCATTTGTTTATTTTGCTTTACAACTATACTTTTTGCCGGTGGAAAGCGAGAAAAAGAAAACAGAGATGTTGAAAAAATGGATAGTTGGAAAGAAACTTTTGATATTAGCAGGAAAAAAACGGGCAAATATAATATTGTTGTTACTGCTACGGACATTGGCGGTAATGATACTCTAGCGGGTCCGTTTAATGTTTTCATTGATCCCGATTCTGATTTACCCGTTTGTAGCATTACAAATCCGCGTCAAGATATGTGTTTGCCGGGTAATTTGAATATTGTAGGTACGTGTGTTGATGATGATGCTGTTGAAAGAGTTGAAATTATTCTTGATGGAGATAAAAATAATCCTTTAATTTGTGAAGGAAAAGATTATTGGTCATATTATCTTGACACAAATGATATGGCAGAAGGTCCTCATACATTAAGTGTTTATGGTATTGATATTAATGGTGTTAAAGGAAAGCCTCAAAATGTAACATGGCATTTGAATCGTCGTTCGCCGACAACAGTTGTGAATAGTCATGAAATGGGAATGTTAGTTGCCGGAAAACAAAAAATTACAGGTGTGGTTGCTGATGGAAATGGTATAGCATCTTTGAGTTTTTCAACTGACGGCGGACAGACTTTTGAACCTATTAAATTAAAAATAAAAAAGAAATCTGATAAAGTAGATTTTGAATATATATTAGATACGTTCAAATTGGAAGACGGTCCGCAAGTTAGCTGGTTTAAGGCAGTTGATAAAATGGGTACCGTTGGAATGTATTCATTTTTATTTTTCGTTGATAATACAAAGCCTGATTTGCAAATTGTTTCTCCAACACCAACAGAGTTTGTTAACGGTCGTTTTGCAATTGCCGGTTTCGCAAAAGATACAATTGGAATGAAAAGCTTAACTTGGGCTTTTGCAGGAACTTCAGGAGAAATTGAATTAATTCCGGGAAATCCGTATTTTACGATTGATTGTGATGTTCGTAATATTGTTGCTAAAGAATATATTGTTTCTGTTACAGGAACAGATACTGCCGGCAACGTTTCGACAATTTCTCAGAAAATATTGGTGAATGCTGAATTGGATAAGCCAAAGGTTGCATTATCTTTGCCTTTGGAAGGTTCTGTTGTTTTTGATGATGTTTATCTTGCAGGACTTGCAACGGATGATGATGGCGTTGAGCAAGTGTTTTATTCCGTTGACGGCGGTGAAGCTGTAAGTGTTGTTACAGACGGTGCGTTTGAAGCAACTGTTTCAGGATTATCTGCCGGAAATCACACACTTAAAGTTTGGGCAAAAGATATTGATGGTATAGAAGGAAATGCAAGTTCCGTATCTTTTATTGCTAGTGGCGAAAAACCTCTTTTTGAAGAATTTAAGCTTTCAAGTGCAGGAACGGAAACTATTTGTTCTCCTGGCATAGCTATCAATCCGGAAAAGTCTCCTGTAATTAAAACTAAAGTTATTTCCGGCTGCGGACTTCAATCCGTAACGTGGCAAATTTCCGGAAAAGATGAAGTAGCCGTGAATTTGCCGGATAATACGAAAAACGGTTTTGAGGTGAATATTCCGGTTGCAGATACACGTTGGGGATTTATTGATTTGCGAGTAACTGCAATTGATATATATAATAGAAAAGTTGAAAATATTATTCCTTTATACGTTGAAAATTTGACAAAAACTCGCGGTATGCCTGCCGTTGTTTTTGAAGATAGTACCGTTTCGGAAGATGGTTTGGCTGTTTTCTCCGATGATATTAGCATTACAGGTTTTTTTGTTGGTGGAACGGCTCAAAGTGTTCGTTTAGTTCCAAATACAAACTTTGGTTCCGTGAGTTTGAGCGGAAACTCAATTTTGCTTTCTGCAGGTATGGTTTATGGAACGTCGGAGCCGGTAAAAGTTGAGGTAACAACAACAAAAGGTTTTAAATATTATTCAAAAGATTTGCGATTGTGCAGAAAGGCACCAAAACCTGTAATTACTTTGAGCGATAATTCTGTGCGTGATGGAAATAATTCTTTCAAAGTTTCCGGTGTTATAAAATCCGACTTGCCAATCATTAATGTAAAATATCGTTTTATTGTTCCAAGTGCACAAGGAAATAGTGCAACTGAATTTTACGGTGCGGATTTTGCAGGTAAAACTTTTGATATTAAAGTAGATGAAGATTTTGTTGCTCAAGTTGTGGGCGATAACGTTGCTGTTTTAGAAGTTGTTGCCACGGACAGTGGAAACTCAAGCAGTGCAAATGCTGTTATCGTGAACCGTGTTCCTGTTATGAATCCGGGTGCAAAAGGTGTTCCTAAGTCACAAATTTTCTGGATTGAAGGTGAATGTAAAGATATTTATTATGCAACATATAATGCCGGTGAAATGGCTCCTAATATTGCAGTAACAATTAATGGTAGCAATGTTGAAACAAACGGTGTGGACTATGTTTTTGCTCCTCAAGGAGGAAGAATTAGTACACGTAATTTTGCACCGGGAGCGACAACGATTGAAGTTGCAACTTTAACTGTAGCTTCACGACAAATAACAGGAAAGTATACTGCACAAATTGCCGGCGATGTTAAAATGAAGTTTGTTTCGGTTGGAGATGTTCCATACAGATCCGGTATGGAAGTTGTAGTTTCAAATGTGCAGGGCGGAGCCGTTCCTCCAAGTTTAGTAATTCAAGTAGATTCATCTTTAGCTGTTTCAGACATTGTAGCGGATGTAAACGGTAAAACGGTAAAAGCTGTTTTGCGTAAAAACGAAGGTTCTCAAACTTATTTTGCGGATTTGTCCTTAGCAGGCATTAGTGCAGATATCTTAAAAATTAAAGCCACAGCAACATTATCCGGCGGTTCTGTTGTAAGCACTACCGGAAATATTTCTGTTTTGCGTACAAAAGATGCTTCACAAATTGCAGATTCGGAAAAAGTATGGTGGACAAATGCAGTTGGTGAAGACGGTTTTTATACAATTGATACATCTGTAACGGAATTAAAAACACTAAATGCATACGGAAATTTTATTGCTCCTTTGACAGTAAGTTTTGATAACCCGGTTTTTGGTTTAAATGTTAATGCAGAAGGAAAGACAATTGTTATTTCTGCAGAAAAAGAAGGCGAATATAAAAATATCGTTCTTAAAGTGAAAGATGCAGAAGGCTTTGAATATAAGAGTAGTCCTGTTTCAATTCGTGTGGATAATTCTGCACCTGTTTTAGACTGGAAATTTCCTACAGACACACCTTGGATTCAGGATAAATTACGTTTGGGTGGATTTGTAACTGAAAATGTAGGAGTTGCAAAATCTGTATGGACTGTTGATGGCGAAACATGGAACGAATTGAAACTTTCCGAGCCATTGAATGGAAGACGTACTTTTGATTCATTATTTGATGTATCTTCCGCACCTGACGGAATTATTACCGCGAAAATTGCAATTACAGATAATGCTGGCAAAAAAACAGAAATGTACAAGACTGTGCACAAAGACACTACTGCACCAAATGTAAGCGTACTTTTGCCTGATTCACAAGCAATGATTAATGGTGAAACAACTGTTGTCTTCAATATAGAAGATGCAGGATTTGATAAAGCCGAATATGTAAGGGGTAAAGATAGATTTGCTTTGACCAATGGTCCGCTTTTGAAAATAAATGTGGGTACGGAAACCTTGCCTTTGTCTGAAACAATGGTTTTTGAATTTACAGATAAAGCAGGTAATAAAACTGTAAAAAATACTTGGGATTTCACAATTGACAATGAAAAAGACTTGCCGGTTGCGGAAATTCATGTACCTCAAGAAATGGAAATTATTCAAACCGATTTTGTGATTTCCGGTGTTGTTTATGATGATGACGGTGAATCAAAAATTTGGTATAAGATTGATGACAATGAGTTTGTTGCTTTGGATGGATATGGTTCAAGTTTTAGTATAAATGTTCCTCTTTCTACTATGACTGATAATGAACATTCGGTAACGGTTTTTGCTGAAGATATTAACGGAGTTCGTGGAAAAGAAGTTGTACGAAACTTTAGAATTTCATTGGAAGAGCCTAAAGGTGAGGTGCTTTCTCCTAAAGTTGATGAAACTGTTAAGGGTGTTGTAACTTTAAGTGGAGTAACAAGTGATAAAAACGGTATTGATAGAGTAGAAATTTCAATAGATAATGGAAATTCATATATCGTTGCTGATGGAAAAGAAGAATGGTCATATAAGTTTGATACACATATTATTGAAGATGGTACATATGTAATTTTCTTACGTGTTTGGGATAATTACGGAATTCAAGGATTGTATTCTTCGTTGATGAATATTGATAATACTGCACCGGATATTCATTTGGAATTACCGATTGATGATGCTAAAACTTCCGGAATGTTATTCTTTAGCGGACAAACGACAGATAATATCGGCTTGGAAAAACTTTATATACGTATTCGTAATTTAGATAAAGCAGGTAAAGAAGTTCCAAAAAAATTGGCACAAATTGATTTGGTTCCGGATGATATTATTACAAGAAGTGTTGACATTTCTGAATTGCCGGACGGTTTTTATAATATTGAAATTACAGGTGAAGATAACGGTGGAAATATTTCAAGAGTTTCAAGGAATATTCAGTTGGATCGTTCTTTGAGTAATTCTCGTGTTGATATTTTGTATCCTTTGAGCAAAGAAAAAACATGCGGTAACTTTAATCTTTATGGAAAGGTTGTTTCAGAAAAACAAGTTGATTCTTTGATGCTATATGTTGATAATGAAAATATTGCTCAGACAACTTTGTCCGATTCGGGATACTATAAGTTTGAGCTTAATTCTGAGCTTATAACAACGGGAGAACACAAAGTAAAAGTACGTGCTGTTCTTTCAAATAGTGAAATTGTTGAAAGTGCAGAGCAAATTTTGAATTATAGTTCATTTGGACCATGGATTACCGTAGATTCTTTAGCAATGGGTGATTTTGCTGTTGATCGTCCTTATATGAAAGGTAAATCCGGTTATATTTTGTCGGATGAAGATAGAGCAATTCTTGGAGCAAAAGAAACATCAAAAGAAGAAAAACAAGTAATTCAAAGTAAAACTTCTGTAAAAAAAGTTGAAATTAGTTTTGATAACGGAAAAACATTTACAGAAATTGCCGACGAAAAGAATTGGAAATATCGTATTGAAAACCAAGATATGACGGAAGGTTATCATTTCATGGTTTTGAAAGCATCGATGAAAAGCGGTGATTATGCACTTTGTCGAATGATTATTCAAGTTGATAAAACCGCTCCATATATTCGTCTTATTTCTCCTGTTGTAGGTGGTGCGTATAACCAAGAAATTGAATTTAGCGGATTGGCATCTGACGATGTTAAGCTACAAAAAGTAAATCTTGCCTTACGTTCAGGTGATAAAGCTAGTTATGAAGTGCCTGGATTTATTCAAGGATTGTATTTTGACGGACATTTCTGGGGAGCATCGTTGTGGGATGTGGGTATGGGATTAACATTCTTTGATGACAACGTAAAATTACAACTTCAATATGGTCAATTTACTGATGAACAGTGGGCAATATTTAATAAAACAGGTGAGCAAAAACGTTATGGAGGACATATATTCGGTACAAAACTTTTAGCAAACATTGCTTACTTACCGTTTAGTTACATAGCAGGACCTGATTGGGCATGGCTTTCAGCTTCTGTGGCTGTTGGAGCAAACTTCAGTTTGTTTACAGAAACTCAGAGTGGAAAACCTCAAATGCTTTCTGCATTTTTGGCTCAGTTGGAATTCCCGCGCATAACATCCAACAAGCGTTCAATGTTTAGAACGTTCAGTTTTTATACTGAGTTCCAATTATGGTTTGCCTCAACAGATATTGATACATCGAACCTACGTGTTGCTGTTTCAACATTTGTACCTCATATTACCGGTGGTATTCGCTTGAATGTCTTCTAAAAAAAATGGTATAATGTGAGTATGGCTAAAGTTTTTGTTTTTGTTAATCAAAAGGGTGGCGTTGGAAAAACCACATCTGTGGTAAATTTGGGCGCATATATGGCAGATGCGGGCAAAAAAGTTTTGGTTGTAGACTTTGATTCACAGGGGAATATGTCTAGTGGTGTAGGAATTTCAAAGGAAAAACCAACTGTTTATGAGCTTTTGGCCGATATGGCGTCTGTGGAAGATGTTATTCGTACTACTTGCGTAAAAGGTCTCGATGCAATTCCTGCGTCTATTGATTTATCCGGTGCCGCCATTGAGCTTGTTGATAAAGAAAAGCGTGAATTTTATTTGAAAGGAGCTTTGGCTCCAATCAAAGATAAATACGACTATATTCTCATTGATTGTCCTCCTTCTTTGGGCATTCTCACATTGAATGGTTTGGTAGCGGCGGATGCTGTTTTTATTCCAATGCAATGTGAGTATTTTGCCCTTGAAGGAATATCTTTGCTTTTACAAACAGTAAAAAGAGTGCAAAAAACCATAAATACTGATTTGAAAATAGGCGGAATTTTTTTCACAATGTATGATTCAAGAACACGTTTGGCTCAAGATGTTGTAATGCAAGTAAAAACATATTTCAAAAATGTTGTCTTTGACACAATTATTCCAAGAAATGTAAGACTTTCCGAAGCTCCTTCACACGGTTTACCGATAAACAAATATGACCCAAGCTGTATTGGAGCAAGAAGTTATAAAAAACTTGCAGAAGAGGTAATTGCTCGTGGCTAAGTCAAAAGATGCCTTGGGGAAAGGAATTGACGCACTTTTGGCGGAAGTTGATGTTTCCGTTGAAGATGTTACTTCTCCTGCAAGTATTACAAAAAAAGCTGAAAAAAATGAAGCGTTACCTAAAGGTCTTTCTCAAGAAAATGGGGAGTTATATGTTGAGCTCAGTTTATTAAAACCTAATCCTCAGCAACCACGACTTGAGTTTGACCATTCAGCGTTGGAAGAATTATCTAACAGTATTAAAGAGCACGGTGTAATTCAGCCTGTGCTGATTGAGCAAGGAGATAAAGGAATCTTCTATATAATAGCCGGCGAACGAAGATGTCGTGCGGCAAAGTTAGCAGGCTTAGAAAAAGTTCCTTGCCGGATGAAAAATTTTTCGCAAGAACGCAAACTTGAGGTTGCACTGATAGAAAATATACAACGTGAAAACTTAAATCCTATTGAAGAAGCAATTGCTTACAAAAGATTAATGGAATTAAGTAATATTAGCCAAGGCGAAGTGGCAACACGTGTTGGAAAAAATAGAACAACGGTGACTAATTCTTTGCGTCTTTTAAAATTGCCTGAAGATATGCAAAATGCTTTGGCAAACGGTTCCATTACAAGCGGGCATGCACGTGCTATACTTTCAGTGATTAATCCTGCAGATCAAAGAGTACTTTTTGGCAGAATTATTGGTTCTCAGCTCAGTGTTCGTGAAACTGAAGAATTTGCAACAAAAATGAACAGTGGTAATAGAACGGAAAAAGCTGCACAAAAAGTCGCCGCCTTGAAAGATGCTCCAAAAAAAGATGCAGATCTGTATGCTTTGGAGCAACAGTTTATTGAAGCTCTTGGTACAAAAGTTTCTATAAAAGGTAGTTTTGACAAAGGATATTTGCAAGTTGAATATTATTCTAGAGATGATTTAGATCGCTTATATGAAGTTTTTATAAATAAATAGATACAGAAAATCTAATATTTTAGAGTTTTTTGTTATTTTTAATTAAAATCTGCTTAATTTCTCGTTCTTTTTACTTTACAAAAGTTCGTTTCTAGCCGATAAAGAAGTGAGACTCTATGCTTTTTTCATGAGGTTGTGAAATGAAGAGATTTTTATTGTTTTTTTTATGTATTAATTTATCATTTTCTTATACTTTTGCTCTTGGCAAAAAGGAAGTTGAATCTAAGTCCGTGCAAAGATTGGACAGTTGGCAAGAAACTTTCGATTTGACATCAAGAAGACAGGGAAAGTATAATATTCTCGTTACAGCTACGGATATTGGCGGTAATACTGCTATTGCCGGTCCGTACAATATTTTTATTGATCCGGACTCAGATTTGCCAATTACCGGCATTGCGAATCCATTAAATGGAATGACTGTTCCGGGAAATTTGAATATAGTTGGAACATGTGTTGATGATGATGGCGTTGGAAAAGTTTATATTATTTTTGATGGTAATAAAGATGAGCCAATTATTGCACAGGGAACTGAATTTTGGTCATACTATTTAGATACTAAAGATTTAAATGAAGGCCCACATACAATTGAAGTATATGCAGAAGATATTTACGGTGTTGTCGGTAAAAGTCAAAAGGTAACTTGGAATTTGAATCGACAAATGCCTGTAACTAAAATGACAAGCCATACAATGGGAACTTTAGTTTCAGGTAAGCAAAAGCTGGAAGGAACAATTTCAGATGGAAATGGAATTATTGCTTTGCTTCTTTCTATTGACGGCGGGAAAACTTTTGAAGAAGTTCCGATTATTTATGAGTCAAAGACAGGTATTACAAAATTTGTTATTAATGTAGATACGACAAAAATTCCGGACGGTCCTCAAATTTTTTGGTTTAAGGCATTTGACGGACAGGGAGTGCCGGGACTTTATTCATTTTTATTTTTTGTTGATAACACATTTCCTGAAGTTCGTATAGTTTGGCCGAAGTCGGAAAATTCTGTAAATGGAAAATTTACCGTTGCCGGTTATGCAAATGATATTATTGGCTTGCAAAGTATTACATGGGAATTTAACGGTAAAAAAGGTGAATTACCTGTTATTCCGGGAAATCCGTATTGGGCTATAAACTTGGATGTGCGTGGGCAAAATATTAAAGTGGGTGAATTAAAAATCACTGCACAGGATACTGCCGGAAATATTGCCAGAACAAATCAAAAAATAAATATTAAACAAGAAGATGATTTTGCAACTGTAAATGTGGTTGAACCAAAAGAAAATTTTATGGTGCAGGACCCTGTTTTACTAAAAGGTTTTGCTTCAGATGATGACGGTATTGCAAAGGTTGTTTATACGTTAGACGGAAGTGCTCCTGTAGAAATTGAAAGTGCCGGTGCTTTTTTCGATAATATTTCTGAAAAATTCGGTACTTTAACGAATGGTGAACATACTTTAAAAATTTGGGCTATTGACATTCATGATGTAAAAGGTCATGAAAAAGTTGTAAAATTTGTGGTTCCGGGTCCTCCTCCTGCAATTAATGTGACTTCAGTAAACAAAACAGCTTACGTGAAAGGTATGAAAATTAATCCTGAAAGTAATGGTAATATTGCAGTAAGTGTAGTTTCCGATTCAGGGCTTGCAAGTTTGTCATGGAAATTTGCAGGTATGAATACTGAAGAAAATGTTACGGTTAATAAAGGAAATACAAGTTTTAATATTCCAATTGAAAAAGCAATTCAATGGGGTGTTACTGAACTGAAAATTATTGCAATAGATATATATGAAAGAAAAACCGAAAAAAATCTGATTTTTTATCTTGAAAACTTGACTAAGACACGTGGAAATCTTGGAGACGTTTTACCTGATGCTGTGCAAAATGATAATGGGAACGCAAATATTTTTATTGAAAGCATAGGTAATGTTCCGTACAAACCGGCTTGTGAAGTAATTTTAGAAAAAGCAACAGATACGTCTAATCTTGTTTTTATGTCAGTTGTTGTGGAAAGTGAAATTCCTGTTACGGGCGCAACGTATTCAATCAATAATTCTTCAAGTGCTAAAGTAGCACCACGACAAGATGAAACAACTGCAACAAAGTATTATGTAGATGTGCCTTTGGTGAATTTGGACGCAAATTTAACTCATATAGGGGTAATCGTTGAAAGAGGAAAATCTCCTACTCTTTCTGTAACAGGAACAATTTCCGTTTTGCGTTATAAAGAACCGCGTTTAATTAATGACAATGTTGATGTTTACTGGACTGAATCTATAAAAAACGGACAGTACTATTATTTGGAAAAGGACAAGCCTTTGTATGGTTATGTCAATAGTGGTGCAGAAATTGTAAAAGCTGAAATTATAAGTGCGGAACCTGGTTTGTTTGTAACTTTTGAAAATAACATCGTATTTATTAATGCAGAAAAAGAAGGAGAGTTTAATAATGTTGCCCTTCGCATTACAGATTCAACAGGAAATGATATTGCAACGAAATCTATTAAAATTCGTTCAGATTTTGCCGCTCCGATTATTGAACTTTTAGAGCCGACGAAAGCCACTTGGGTAAAAAATAGTATGCGTATTAGCGGTTTGGTTGATGAAGTGCAAAAAATTGCTAAAGCTGAATATTCTGTTGACGGCGGTGTATCATGGAATCCTGTAAAATTGAATACAAATGCTATAAAAGACGGGAAGATTCCTTTTGACCAAATAATTGATTTGAGTAAATGCGAAGATGGTTTGATTTTGTTAGATATTCGCATGGCGGATGCTTCTGGTAAAGAAAGCACTGTTCATAGAGTTTTACAAAAAGATACAATTCCGCCGGAAGTTACTGTTATTTTGCCGGAAGCGGGCACAACTGTAAACGGTGAAACATTAATTGTAATGAAAGTGAAAGATAATGGACTTTTAGAACGTGCCGAATATATTCGTTCCGATGGTGGTAAAGGGATAGATAGAACACCGCCGAAAGTTGAAAAAACTGAGCCTCAGTATGATGAAAATGGAGTTGAGATTATTCAGACAACGGAAGAAATTGTTGAAATACCAAAAGATGAGATTGAAATTGGACAAACGGGAAGATTTGAGCTTTATATGAATCCGTTAATTTCAACACGTGTCGGAACGGTTTTGAAACCGATTGAGAATGATATGATTTTTGAATTTTCAGATGCAAGCGGTAATAAAACGCGTTATACACATTGGGATTTTAATATAGATGCAGAGTCTGACAAACCTGTTGCAGAAATTCATGTGCCTGCAGAAATGGAAATTATAACAACGGACTTTACGGTTTCCGGAATCGTTTATGATGATGACGGACCTTGTAAAATTTGGTATAGCATAGATAAAGCACCGTTTATTGCAATTGATAAGTTGGATACAAGTTTTGAAATAGATATGAAACTTGCTGATTTCACTGATAATGAACATACAATTCGTGTTGTTGCTGAAGATTCTCTCGGAGTTAAAGGAGATGAAATTGTCCGAACTTTCCGTGTATCCTTGGCAGAGCCGCGTGGAGAAGTTTTAACTCCTTCAATTGATGAAACCGTTAAAGGCTTGGTGCAAGTTTCAGGAAAAGCGTATGACAAAAATGGTATAGATAAGGTGCAAATTTCTTTTGACAACGGAAATACTTTTAATGATGTAGCCGGTCAAGAGGATTGGACATATGAATTTGATACAAGGATTTATCAAGACGGAACATACGTTGTGTTTATAAAGGTTTGGGATAATTATGGAATTCAAGGATTGTATTCAAGTTTAATAAATATTGATAATACAAAGCCTCAAATTAATCTTGAATTACCGTTAGATGATAGTACTGTAACAGGAAATTTATTCTTTAGCGGTCAAACAACGGATAATATCGGTTTGAAAAAACTAGAATTGACTATTCGCAATCTGGATAAAACGCAAGTGCGTGTGCCGGATCATTTGGCTAAAATTGATTTGGTTCCTGATGAAATTATTTCAAAAGTGGTAGATATTTCAGATCTTTCTGACGGATTTTATAATATTCAAGTACGCGGTGAAGATGCCGGTGGAAACGTTTCTCATGTTTCAAGAAATATTAAGCTGGATAAATCCGTAATTTCTACAAAGGTTGATATTTTGTATCCTTTAAACGGAGAGCATGTTCAAGGAATGTTTAATTTGTACGGTGAAGTAATTTCCGATAAATCTGTTGAAAGTTTGCTTTTGTATATTGATGGAGTACAAGTTGGAGAGCCCACGACACTAACAGATGCAGGATATTTCCGCTTTACAATTACGCCTGAGCTTTTGACCGGCGGTTCACATAATTTTGTGGTTCGTGCTTTAATTGACGGAGATAAAATAGTTTCATCTTCAGAAAGATATCTTATTTACACAGCATGCGGTCCGTGGGTTACGATAGATAATTTCAGTATGGGTGATTTTGCCGTTGACAGGCCGTATTTGGAAGGTCGTGCAGGATATGCTTTAACGGAAGATGAATTAATGGCAATCCGTGCAAAAGGAACATCGAAACTGGAAAAAGAACAATTACGTGCTAAAACTGTTAGTAAAATTGAAGTTAGTATGGATAATGGCAAAACTTTTGTAAAGGTGAGCAATACAAAAAAATGGCGTTATCGTGTGGAAAACGGTGATATGCCGGCAGGTTTCCATTTTATGCTTGTGCGAGCCACAATGGAAAATGGAGAAACTGCTGTTACGCGTACGATTATACAAATTGACAAAACTAAGCCTTTTGTGCGTTTAATTTCTCCGGGTGAAGGGGAGCGTTTCAATGAAAGTCTTGAGTTTCAAGGTCTTTCTTCTGATAATATTGCTTTAAAAAGTGTAGAGTTGACTTTGCGTTCCGGAGATAAATCTCAATATGAGATACCGGCCTTTATTCAGGGCTTGTATTTTGATATGCACTTTTGGGGAGCAACACTGTATGACGTTGGAGCAGGTTTGACTTTCTTTGATGATAACGTAAAACTTCAAGTTCAGTTTGGGCAGTTTACGCAACAACAATATAATATGATGGAAAATGTTTTCGATCTTCCTATGACTATGCAGCGTTACGGAGGAAATGTAATTGGAATGAAACTTTTAGCTAATATTGCTTACGTTCCGTTCCGCTATTTCTTTGGTCCGAGTTGGGAATGGCTCAGTGCAAATTTTGCAATGGGAGCAAATTTTAGTAGATTTGATAATACTCAAAGTGGAAAAGCACAAATTCTTACCGCTTTGATTGCACAACTGGAATTCCCTAGAATTACGGTTGCAAAACAAAAATATTTTAGAACATTTAGTTTTTATACGGAATTCCAACTGTGGTTTATTCCTACTGATGTTGAGTCAAGTGTGAATATTGAGTCATTAGTTCCGCAGATTTCCGGCGGAATTCGTATGAATGTGTTTTAATAGAGGTTTAAGGGGTATGACTATGAAAAAGACAAATTTTAAAAGAACCTTAGTTTTTGCATTGATTGCATTTGGTGTATTAGTTTTTTCAACGTGCCGCATTGGTTTGGGTGGTGCTGTTGATACTCAAAAACCGACAGTTTCAATTACCTATCCTCCTGCAGGTAGCGTTATTCGTGGAGATTTCGTGTTGCAAGGGTTAGCTACAGACGAAACTGCTTTAAAAGATATTACAATTTCATTTGCTAAGAAAAATGAATCTAACGGTTTTTATGAAAAAGTAAATGGCATTCAAAATTTAGTAACAACCGTAAATCCTGAAAATGACAAATGGACTGTTAATATAAATACTCCATATTATGACGGTTCCGGTAAGGTTTTGTATCCTTTAGATGATGGAGAATATGAAATTACCGTAACTGCAACAGACAATGCAGAAAGACAAAACGTAACAAACGGTTTTTATAAAATTGACAATACTGCCCCTGTGTTAATTTTAACTCAACCGGCTACAGTAGCTAATGAAGCTCAGTGGGAATTTGGTAATGTTTTGAATTTTGCAGGCTTGCAATATGACAATAATATGGGGGACGATTTTACATTTACTTTCTATGATGAAAATAATGTTGAAATGGGTTCTTTGAAAGGTTATGCCGCATTATCCAACTGGGAAATTTCTTTTGAAAATGAAGATGTTGTTTCTGCTCTTTTGTCAGGAGTTTCTGACATACCAAAAAAATATTGGTTTGATGTTAGTGTACGAGATTCTTCTTATGAATATAAAAATCCTGATGAAACTGAGGAAGAAGCTATTTTAAAAACCGGAAACAAAAGTGAATGGTATTATTCATACTCAAAAATAGTAAGTTTAATGGAACAAGGAGAACGTGCTCCAAAAGTAAATGAAATTTATAGCATTGAAAATTCGAAAAATTTATCGCGTTCTGTAGGTTCCTCAGACTTACCCAAAAAACTTACCATGGAAAATTTGAAACTTTTGCAAATTTTGAGTGAATTACCTGAAAATAAAACCGCAAGAGAACATTTTGGTGTTTTCAGTGTTACAAATGCAGTTCAGCCTACTGTAAAAATAGATAATGTTTTTGCAGGTATTGCAGCTATAGGTAACCATGTTTCAAGAAGTGCAAATATGCGTATTACTATTGAGCCGGGTAAAAATAATACACAAATTGAAACTGCCTCAATTAAATATACATTGAAAAAATGGGTTGGAACTATGGAAAACGGTTCGTTTTCTGAAGTTATTGAAACAGATGCAAGTTTTGATCCAGAAACTATTGTTGATGGAACAACTAAGTATATTTCATTTATCGGTCCGGATGAAAAAGGACAATATCAAATTACTGTAAATGCAAAAGACTATGCAAACAATGTTCTGACAAATAATGTATTTAACTTTACGGTTAACGAAAGTATACCTAGTATTTCGTTGAGCCCTGGAAAAAAAGTTGAATCAAAATGTAGTCCGCATGAAGGAGATGTTACAAAATTTGCAGTGACATTGACATGTAAAGACGATGGTAATTTTGCAAACTATTCAATTAAAGAATATGTGCGTAACGCAGACGGTTCGTTGAGAGAAATTAAAGATTTGTTAGAAGGTCCTAATCCTGAAGGAAGTGTTTTAAAGACGACAGAAAATACTGAAAAAGAAGGTGGAAAAATAAATACCGTATGGACATGGAAATTTTTATTAAATGCTCCTGCAGAAGGTGAAAAACGCGAATTTAGTTTTGATGTAACTGATGGTCATTATTATGCGGGTGAAATTCGCAGATCTTATGAGATGGACACAATAGCTCCAAGTTTATATAAGGTAATAAAACCGGAAATTAATACGGTTAGTGGTCATGTTGCTGAAGGAAAAGCAATCAAACATGAATCTTCAGTTACTGTTGAAGGTCTTGTTGATGGAACGGATACTGTTTTTGTATATATGAGTTACACAAAAGGAGAAGATTCGGTTCCTCCTGCAAAGAATGTTACAAATGATAAAGGTGACAACGGTTGGAAAACGGTTCGTGTAGATACGGAAGTTACGGTTGTTGATGGAAAAGAATATTTAGGTTTTGGCGATACAAGTGCATTGATTTTACCGGTAGATGCAGATACTACTGTGCAAGAAGGTCTGTATAAAGTTTGGGTATATTTTAAAGATGATGCAGAGGGAGAAAGTGTACCTGTTGAATATTGTACTATTGTGGCGGACAAAGCAGCTCCAAATATTGTTTTCAGTGTTATTGACGGTGAATCTAAAATAAACGGTTATGAAAATATTAACAAATCCGGTTCTTATATGTATGCAATTGATAGTTTTGATTTGGAAATTGAAATTATTGAAACAAATGGTTTGAGTTCCGAAAAAACAATCAAAACGTTGACTCGAAATAATGTTGCAATGCCGGCTAACGTTTTTGTTGCAGATGCTTCGGTTCCAAATAAATGGTCTGTAAATTGCACAGAAGATGGAACATATTATTTATCTGTAACTGCAGTTGATTTAATAGGTCAACATGAAAAAAAAGTTATTACAATTTTAAAAGATGTGAATCCTCCTGTTGTAACAATACTTAGGCCTCAAGAAGGTGAAGTTGTTTCTGTTGTTTCTGAGCTTTCAGGAACTGCTGTTGACGATGGAGCCGGAATTGATGATAAAGATATACACATTAGTTTTAATGGTACAGATTGGTTAAATAGCGAAAGCACGGATAAATTATGGTCCGGCTCGGTATGGAAATATGAAGAAGACGGAAGTAATTTCATTGATGAAGGTGAACATTCATTTTATGTTTGGGCAAAAGATAAAGGTGGAATTCAAACGGGCGGAGGTGTTGCTTCATATCCTTCTGTAGAGAAGGCTGTTAAACGTACATTTGTATATGATAAGAATTATCCTGAATTTAGAACACCGGAAAATTCGAAAATTACAGAACAACAAGAAATTTTTACAAATTCAACGTTTAATATTACAGGTATTTTGTATGATTCATATGGTTTGGAATCTATTACTTATACAAGAAAGAGCAATAATGGATTAGCGGATATTGGTACAACAGCCGTGCCAGATATAACATTTGTTGATAATCCTTTGACTACAACACAAAACTGGTCTTTTTCAGAATCATTAACAGAAGCCGGTACTTATACATATACATTTAGACTTAGGGATTTTGCTCAACATGAAACGTTCTTAGTTTACAAGGTTGTTTTGGATAAAACCGCTCCTGAAATAGAAATTGTTACAGTTAGTCCAACAGTAACAACAGATGACGGAGATATTAAGATTAACGGGGCTGCGGTAAATGTTCGTGTTAATGTAAAGGAAGAAACATCCGGTTTTGCAGTTAAAACTTATTCATTAACTTGTGAAAATTCAATGAATAATATTGTAGATGCACCAATACCTGACAATGGTATGATTACAATTGATACTCGTAATTTGCAAGACGGTAAAAATTTGGGTGAAGTGCTGACTTTTAATGTTAAAGATAGGGCAGGTAATAATGCAGCAAGTGTTGCCACATATCTTGAATCTTATATTGTTGATCAGTCTACAGACTTGCCTGTAATTACAGTTGAAGTTGTACAAGATGATTATCTTGGTGAGGATGCAAATATTCCTGAATCAAACTTTTTTGATGGCACAAAAGAATATTTATCTTTATCTTTTAGTGATGATGATGGTCTTGAAAGTTTGACCGTAAAAATCGGTAATAATGTTATGGGATTGCCGGGCTTTAATCCTTCAGGTACAAAACCTGTGAAAAATTATTCATTAAAACAAATGCTTTCAACATTTGATGCAGGTGTTTATACGGTAGATATAACTGCAGTGGATAATGCCCTTGCCAAAACAGCAAATAAAAAATTTAAAATTTCAATAGATACGGACACCCCTGTGCTTACTGTAAATGCTACAAATACATATGAAAAAGGTGCATTTACCATTACTGGAACAGCAAGTGATTCTAATTTCAAAAAACTAAGTTATGTTCGTACAATTAATAATGTACCGGGTGCTTCAACTGAGCTTGTTCGTGCAGGTAATTACTGGTCACTTTCAGAACCTACACCGGCAAGTGGTGAATATAAATTTGTTTTCACTGCAACGGATAAGGTTGATAATGTAGTAACAGAAACGAAAGTGATATATGTGGATAAAGATGCTCCGTCTGTAACGATTACAGACTGGCCTGATGATCTCTCCGAATGTCGTAATGTGAACTTTACGTTCCGCGGTACAGCTAGTGATGCAGGAGTTGTTTCAAACGGTTTATCAAAAGTGGAATATTCTTTTGATGGCACAAACTGGTTTAATGTTTCAGGAACTGAAACATGGAATCAAACTATTGTTTTGGCAAGTGTTTTGACTGAGGGTAATGTAACATTTAGTGCTCGTGCTACAGACGCAGTTGGCAATGTTGGTGCGGTGCAATCTAAAAATTTCGTTTATGACAAAGCATTTCCTGTGGTTGCTGAAAATGCAATAGTTGCTAAAAATACTAGCACTGGTACTGTGATTACAACCGGTTCAACAAAAGAAAAGTTTTATATTTCAGGAACGGCCGTTGACTCTTACGGAATTACTTCTATTGTAGTAAAACAAGTGAAAGATTCTGGTGCTGCAGTTGTAATTTCCGAAACAGATTTTACACTAGGCGGAACTGAGCAAAGCAGAAGTTGGACTTTGGAAAATTTACCGCGAAATCCAAGTGCTCCAGGAACTTATAATTTGGCTTCCGGCAATTATGTTTATAAAATTGTTGCAACCGATAAAGCCGGATTGGAAAGCGAAGAAGCAACATTCTCAATCAATATTGACCTTGATGCACCTAATGTGAATTTGATAACTAATCCTGCTCATAATGAAAAAATCGGTCTTTCTTCATTAAGTTTTGGAACACATATCTTTGAGGGAAATGCTTCCGATACCGGTGTGGGCGTTGAAAAAATTTATTATGCTTTCACAAAGAATGCAACTGCTCCTGCAGGTACAGATGATTATGCTGAACTTTCAACTAATGGAAATTGGTCTTTTTCAATGACCTTAAATTCCGGACATGACTCATGGACAAAATCAAGTAAAACTGAGTTATATGAAGGTTCGTGGTATTTGCATGTTAAAGCAGCAGATAAAGCAGAAAACATAACAACAAATGCTGTAACAAGTAAGTTTGATGTTGATTTGAGTAAACCTTTAGCTGATGAAACAGCACTTAATACTACATCTCTAAAACAATTAAAAAATGGTGGCGATCTAACAATAACATCAAGTGATACTAATGGTATTGCTTCTATTGTATTGATGCAAAAACAAACCGGTGGTGATTATGTAGAAGTTGAAAGATTTACTGCAGTATCCGGTTTAGAGCCTACAAACAAAGAGATAACCGTTTCAAACTTGCCACGAAATCCTGCAAATATTTCGGAAGGTACAACAGAAAATGCTATATATGAATATTTAATTACTGTTACTGACGTTGTTGGCAAAACAGAAAATGTTTCTCGTATTATTCAATTAGATACAATAGCTCCTGTAATTACAGTAACGTCTCCTGCAAATGAATATATTTATGACACACAAACTGTGCCAATCATTGGTATTGCAAACGAAAGTGGTGGCGTTGGAACGAAAAATGTTTATTACAGTTTAAATAATGGCTCAACATGGACAGCTTGTATTGGAACAGAAAACTGGAGTGTTCCTTCAGATGTAATTACAACTGAAGGTGAAAAATCTATCTGGTTTTATGCAGAAGATAAGTTAGGCAATAATAATTTAAATACCCCTACAAAAATTAATTTTCAAATTGATACGGCGGTACCGACTTTAAATATAACAACAATTCCACCTGTGATTGCTAAAGCAAATGATTCTATTATTGTTGCAGGAACAGCAAGTGATTCAAATGAGTTAGCAGATGTTGTTGTTTCGCTAAACGGTGAAGTTGTTCTTACAGACACAGACGGAAATTTTTCACATACGTTTTTATGGACAGATGGAACAACTGCAGGTAAACTAAGCACAGATAATTCAGCTTCTTATGAAATTAAAGTTGTAGCAACTGACGTAGTAGGTAAAAAAACAACCCAAAATTATGTTTTATATTGTGATGTCTTTGCTCCTCAATTTGAAACAATTGCCGCTAGTCCTGTTGTTACATTGAGCAATATTGACTATGTAAATGGTAAAAATGTTACAATTACAGGTCGCTTGAATGATGAAACAAAGATACAATCTTTGACATATACTTATGAAGGCTTAGGCTCTTTTGTAAATGTTCCAAAACCTGGTTCTTCGGACATAAGCTGGAACTTTAAAATATCTAATTTTGATACAACCGTTTTAACAGATGATGATGTAACGAAAATTGTATTTACCGCTACAGACTCTGCAGGAAACTTAAGCACTTATGATTTGGATTTGAACGTAAAACAATCGACAGATATTCCTGTAGTTGAATATACATCGATGAAAGCCGGTGCAACATGGGCAAATATTAACGTTAGTGGTGAGTTCAAAGATAGTTTGTTCGGCATTGGTAATTCTGTGATTAGAGGAACGGTTAGTGATGATGATGGTATTAGTAATGTAGTTATTACCGTAACACCGGATGGTGAGCCTGCAAAAACAAAAACAATCTACTTTGGTGATGCAATTTCCGGCATGTTTACATATAACTTAGATGAAAAGATAAATGATACATATGTTTTAGCAGATGGAAAATATACCGTATCCGTTTCTGTTACGGATAAATTTGGTATACAAAATACACCTGTTGATCATTGTTTAATAATTGATCGTGCGGCACCTACATTGATTATTACTCAGCTTTCAGGTTCACTTTGGGCTGCAAATAATCCAATCGTTGTAACCGGTACATTTGGAGATATGGCTTCTGATGCAAAATTGACGGTAACCGGTGCAAATCCTGAAGGAGATTTGTCCGGCGGAACAGCAACAAAGGGAATAACAAATCAAGCATGGTCATATACAATAAATGCTCCAATGGGCGGTTTTACAAGTGGAGATACATTTACTGTAACAGCTAGAGATGCATATGGTCGCTCAACAGCTTATGATTTTATCTACCGCATTGATAATATGGCACCTACGATGGTTATTACCGAACAAAATACGACAGTTGATACTTCAGATAATCACTACTTAAGTGTGACAGCCGTTGCTCCATATTTGATTGTAAAAGGAACGGCAGCAGATACCGGTAGCGGTGAAAATATGAGTGGAATCGATAAAGTTCAATACTCACTTGATTCCGGCAGTACATGGGCAGATGTTGCCATTACGGGCTCATTAGGAGAATGGACAAGTAATATAGATTTCTTTACGGGCAAAATTGACGGAACTTCGTATTCAGTAGTTTATCGTTCAGTTGATAAGGCCGGAAATGTTAGTACAACTCAAGTTATTACGTTTAAGCTTGATAATACCGATCCTGTTATCACAGAAACAACAGTGGGAGCAGGCTTGAAATCAACCGGAAATAATGCATTCAGTTTTGCAGGAACTGCAACGGACAGTAACGGCATTAAGAGTCTTACATATACTGTATCAAAGGACAATTCAACACCGGTAGCAGGAAAGACAGCTCTAGGCGGAACATATGCAAACTGGACATTGGCAGAAACGTGGAATGTTGCAACGCTACAAAGTTACGGCTTTGGAAGTGTAGAAACAGATGCGTCTGGAACATATGAATATGTATTTACGGTAAAAGATAATTCAGACAGAATAACATCTATTTCACGAAAGATTAGTTTGGACGTAACTCCACCAAGTGTAAATATAGTTTCGTTGACAACACAGTTGGATGCAAACGGTAGAACAAATAATGTAAACGGCATTATCACAGTTAATGGAACGATTACAGATAACGTAAGTGTTGCAACAGGAGTTTACAAAGTAGAAGTTTCTGATGATGGTATAACAAGTTGGAGTGAAATTATATCTGACACAAGTGTGTTTAGTAGTGGGGTAACAACGAACTTTAAGTTTACGATAAACACAAGTGATGCTGCATATTCAACATATGACAAAAAATATTGGCAAATCACATTGACAGCGACAGATAGTGCTGGACACATAAGTGAAACTTCAGAAATAGTTTATGTAGACAGTGATACAGACAAACCAATTATAGTATTGAGTAATGCATTTGACACAATAATTTCATCAACGGATGTAAGAGTTGACAATAACTTGTTTGAGCCGACGGGAAATAATAAACTTTTGGCGACGATTACAGATGATGACGGCTTGGACAGTGTAGTTGTAACAACAAGAGATGCCGGCGATAATGTAATAGCGACAAGAACATATACACCGAGTGGTTCAACATATAGTTTGAGTCATACGATACCGTCCGAAGAAGGAATATATAAAATTACGATAGAAGTAACAGACAAAGAAGTAGGAAAGAGTGGAGTAGTTACCACACTAGGACCATTCTACATAGGAGTAGATGCCGGAGCACCTGTATTGAATGTTACAACGGAAAGCGGAAAATATTGGAGTACACTCACTGTAAGCGGAAACGTTCTTGACGCAAGTGGAGAAGTAACAGTAAGTGCAAGTGGTTCAGATGCAGCGTTTTCATCTCAAATAATAGATGGCACAAAAACGTCATCGTTAACTCCAATAACAGAAACGACAACAAGTAAAACCTGGAGTGATATAGTTACGCTTCCGTCTACAACGGATACTTATACAATAACATATAAAGCAACGGATAAATACGGACGGGAAACATCAAAGAATTTTGTCTTTAATGTAGATACGACAGCTCCGACATTAAATGTTGCAGCTCCGGTAAATAATGAAATAACGATAAAAAAAGAAAGCATCACAGCTTTTAGCGGAACGGCAAGTGACAGCAGTGCAGGCGACAGTGGCTTGAAAGGCATTTACTACACAATTTTACCGGCCGTCACAGCAGCACCGGGAGCAGTTGATACATCAACCTGGGCAGCGGCAAATGGAACTACAAACTGGAGTGCAAATATAGACTTTAGTGGAAAAGACGAAGGAGCATATAAAGTATATATTGCAGCAGTTGATAATGCAGGAAATGCAACGGGAGTGAGTGCAAATATCAAGACAGTAAATGTAGACGCGGTAGTTCCTGTTGCTACAGTGAATGTAGGCGATTGTGCCGGCACAAATTTAGTTGAAGGAGAAACAAACTATAGAAATGCCGACTTTATTCTTAGCGGAAATGCAACAGATACTTATTTCCACAGTGCAGCATTGAAAGTAAGTAAAGATGGTGCAGTGGCACAAAGCTTAGTTTTTACAACGGGAGGAGGAGCATCGAGCGGAGACTGGACATATAATCAAGATGTAAATGCACTTACACATGAAAATGATGGCACATACGTTTACACATTGACAGTTACAGACAAAGCCGGACGCATAACAACAACAAATGCAACCGTTGTAATAGATACGACAGCTCCAACATTGGGCTTGAATAACTTTGCATCCGGAGAATGCATATCAACAGAAAGCTTTACATTCCGAGGAGTAGCAAGCGATAATGTAGGATTGGGAACGACAGGAGTGCAATACAGTCATGATAACTCAACGTGGCATAATGTAACATCAAGCGGATTCAGTTGGTCGCATCAAATGACAGGATTGGCGGAAAGCCAAGATGCAAAAACAATATATTTCCGAGTAGCAGATAAATTAGGCAATGTTCAAACAACGGAAGCCTACACATATTATTTGAACTGGGCAGACCCTGAAGTGAACTTTGATTTACCTTTAGGAAGATGGAGAAGTGATTTTGCATTGACAGTAACGGGAACGGATAATAATACGGTAAGCTCCATATCATCACAAGCGGCACCAACAGGTGTAACGATTGCAAACGGTGCACAAAATGGTATGAATACAACAACGGCAAGTCGCGTATTTAATATCTATACAGGACCAACTGCAGTTTCTCCTGTAACATTAACTTTCACAGTTACTGATAAACATGGAAGAACTACTCAGAAAAACTTTACATATACTATCGATTTGGTTGCCCCAGACGTAAACTTTGACGAAGCTTCTTTGGGTACTTTCTATGTTGATTCTGCAGCTCCTTCAAAACGTATTACCGGAACAGCAAATGACGGATTGAGTGGATTAGACCAAATACGCTACATGATTGTAGAGTCCGGCTTGGCGGCTCCAACTGCAGCAGAAATAAAATTAAACGGTTTGCCGGCAAATGGAACAAATCCATGGGTGGCAAATATTGATATGACAAGTTATACGGGCACTGAAGATACGTATGCAGTTTATGTTGCAGCATATGATGCGGCAGAAAATGCAACAGTGATTGGTGCTGGAGAAATTGTAAAACTTACGATTGATAATTCAAATCCTGCAGCCGGAAGTGTAAGTACTACTCCTGCCAATGTAAAAGCATTGTTTAATGATGACTTTATAATAGGTGGAACTGCAACTGATTCTCTAGGTCTTGCAAGTGTAACTGCAAAAATTCGTAATTCTGAAACATCATTGGTATTATCAAGCGATCCAATGGCAGACAAGGCTAAAACGTATGCATGGGCATTCAATGTTCCGGTTACAGACGATGTTATTTTTGTGAATGACGGTAATTATGAAATTATAGTTACAGCAACTGATTTGTGTGGAAAAATTTCAACATCAAGTTACAACTTTACAAAAGATTGTACTGTTCCTACTGTGAGCTTTACAAATATTTTGGATGACTCCGGTGCCGGACAACCTGTAACAAGTTTCACAAGTACCGATATTAAGATTTTAGCAACAGTAACCGATGCGGTTGCAGGTTTGAAATCTTATGCATTTAAGTTCCAAAAATGGACAGGATCATCATTTGTTGATGCTACAGGAGTTGGTTCAAGCGGTACCGTAACACCTGCAACAATTCAAACAACGGCACCTGTAAGCATTGCAATGAATAGCTTACTTGGTGCTAATACAGACGGTATCTATCGTCTTGGCATGAAGATGACAGATGACGCCGGTAATGTTAGTGCAGACTTTGTATATAGTGATTGTTTCCGCGTTGACCAAACACGTCCTACAGTGACTTTAACAGCTCCTGCATTGAATACAATCGTACAAAATGATGCATTAATTACGATTACAGGAAAAGTAAAAGACACAAATGGCGGTGAATTGGATTATGTAGAAATTTCAATTTCTCATGCAGACCATTCAGACGTTAAAGAAAACTTTACAAAGAAAATTTATACAAATGGTAATATAGATACATCCAATACCGACACAACTGGTACTCTTACAATTACATCCGATGGCATAGGTGGTTATGATTATAGTTGGACAACAGGAGAATCACCGTTTATATATTCCGATGATTATACAATCACCGTTTATGCATATGATAAAGCCGGTAACTCACGTGATATTTCAAGAGATGTTTCCTGTGATAACACTCCTCCTTTAATGCGTTTTACTGCACCATTTACAATGAAAGTAGATACGGATGGAACTCATAGTGCTACAAGTCAAAGTGAAAGAATTATCGGTAATGCTAATATTCGAGGAACAATTCCAAGTGGACCTGGTTATGAGTTTAGCATGAAAGAAATTTATTACCAAATTGGTAAAGTCGATGCTTTAACAATAACAACTGACGGAAGCAAAATTACAAAAGTTGCGAACTCAGGATTGGCATCCGATATTGGCTTTACAAATCTGGCTGACGGCGTTGAAAATATCCTTGATAACGGTAGTAATGTTGTGGTTGGTAAATGGAAAAAAACTACAGATAGTTATAACTGGGATTTCACATTCAATACATTGGAACATACAAACTTGACTTACAAAGAAGATGTTGGTGCCCCTGATAACAATGTTACATTAAATGTTTATGTTGTTGCAGTGGACACAGCCGGTAATATCAACGTTGCAACATATCCTATTCAATTAGATACAGACATTGATAAGCCTACTTTGGAATTTGCAGCCCCGGAAACATCTAGTGCAAGTACAACAAGTGCCGACAACCCAATGGGTGCAGGAATAAATGCGGCAAGTGTCGGTGGTGCATTTATTGTAAGTGGTGTTGCATACGATGATAACTTTGTTCACAGTGTATATATGCAAGTGGAACTTGTAGGTGGAAATTATGAGAATGATGTTCTTACAAGCACGGTTTCCGGTTCAGCATGGAACGGCATGAATTTTGCCGGTGGACAAACTGCAGCTGATGTTCTAGCAGGAAGTGGAACAACAACAAACTACTTTACGAAGATAGGACCATCGGATGATGCATGGTATAAAGTTACAGGAACAAATTCATGGCGTTTTACATTAAATAGAGCAAATGAATTTACGCTTAAGGATTTGGAAGATTATTTAACTGATGCTTATAAGATTGGTAAAGAATTGGAAGATACTCCTGCAGAAATTGTTGTTCGTGCAAAAGTATTGGACACAAAGGTGAGCGGAATTATTTCCAAAGAAGGTGAACATGGAGCAGGAAACGCAAGCCGTTTTGGTTTGAGTTATGAAATGCCTATTTTCATCGATGCCGGTGCTCCTGGTATTGTATTAACAAAATTCCCTGATGCTAACAGTTATCAAGGTGCGTTAATTCCAATCTTAATTGAATTAACAGACGACTCTTATTTGTCTGCCTTTACTATAGAAGCAAATGGTACAACAATTGTAACGGAGGCAGGAGCAAGTGGTTGGACAATTACTAAAACAAGTAATATGCTTTGGACAGTTTCCGGTACATTTGATGCATCCGGTTATGAAACAAACAGAATTACTTTGAGTGTAATGGCAAGTGACGGACAAAAAACAAGTAATCGTTCAAGCTCATTCATTGTAGATATAACTCCTCCTGAAGCAACTGCAAAAGACGGTGCATATTTGCTCAAAGCGGAAACTGACGATGGAGTTTCAAGCAGAAGTATGACATTTGGCGGCAAAAACTTGTTAAAAATCTATACAGGTAAGGCAACAATAAGCGGAAAGATTATTGATGAAGCAGATGGTAGTGGAATAAGCAAAGTAATTATGTATTTCACAGGTTTCCCTGGACAAGCAGATGAAAATGTAATGTATAATACCGCAACCGGTTCAACAGTAGATTTGGCAACAAATGGTTTTGAATGGTCAATGCCGGATAGTTCTTGGACAAAAGCAAGTGAAACATTCGAAAAAAGGAAATTCCCGTTTGCAAATACAAATAATTATGATGCGTCTGAAAATCCGAATGGAGTTATTCTTAAAGCAAATCCGCCAACAGCATATGTTGTAATTGACACTAGTGAAGGTGGAAATGAAGATGCAACAAATGCAAATAAAGACTCCGACGGTTATGGTGAAAATATTAGAGCTGACGGTGATTGGTTAGTAAATATTGACTCAACAAATATTCCTGACGGTGTTTACACTGTACATTATATTGCAATGGATAAATCAGGAAATGCACGTTACTATGCCGATTATGCAGCTGTAACAAATAGTGCACCGATTATTACTTCTATTGTATTGGGAACAGACTTGAATAACGATGGTGTTGTTAATACAGATGAAACGGGAGAGGCTGGACCTGAAGACGAATTCTTTGCAGTTGCCGATATTGCTGAAACAAATGCATTTAATGTTCGAAACGGAAAATTTGTGATTCGTGTAAATGCAACGGGCGGAACAGGTGCAAAGAAATTTTTCTTACGCTACAAAGATTCAAGCGGAGTACAACATGTAACAGATACAACAGCAGATGGTTATTCAACAGGTGTATTTACCTTGACAGACTTCCCTGAAGCAGACCCTGTAGAATTATGGAACTATGCAGTTGAAGTTTATGATAGCATGACTGTTCCTCTTTCAAGTGGTGAGCTTGAGTTTGGTGTAATGTTGGATAACGTGGATGACTTAAAACCTGTTGGACAGCTCATAGAAATGAACACATATGCAGAAGAGTCTGCAACAGCTACTTCATATGATTCTGACGGAAAGAAAAATCTTGGTGGATTGTATAAAGCTGATGGTAAAGTTCAAGGACATATTGAACCGCGTGAATATAGTAAACATAACGGTAACGGAACAACTCCCGACTTAAGCGGTAATGTGATTGTTCGCGGTGAAGCATATGATAATCAAATGATTAGCAAAATTGTTTTGAGCTTGGACGGAACCGATATAGTTGTTGCTGAAAAAACGGATAATGTTTTAACAGCAAAAGCTGGTGCAAAATTATTTGTGAATGAGCTTGGTCAAAACGGACACTACGTTGAATGGGGATATAATTGGGATACTTCTACAATTGCATCTGTTGCAAAAAACAATGTTGTAGTGAAGGTAGTTGTTTCCGATAATAAAACCGTTCCTAATACTTCAGAAAATGTTAATTACACAACATCAACGAATACACCGCGCACGTTGGAAAATCGTTATTTCTATGGCGACGCTCGCGATGGTGCAGGATTTGATCCTCTAAATGCATGGGGTTATAACAATATGAATGTGGATGTTGTGCCATATGTAACAGAGCTTGAAACAGGCTTGAAAGTATACAGAAAAACCGGTTTTGATAGAACTGCACGTGGACATTATCCATTAAATGCAAATGAAACATTCAAAGTTAAAGGCTTTAACTTGAAGGGTGCTCGTGTAAACAATTCTGTAACAGGTGTTACGGCAACAAGTGGAACAGAAGTTACAATTGTTGTTAATACGCTTGGATTAAACACAGGACCTTTGGCAATGACTGTTAACGGCATAGGTATTGTTAATAATGTAAATGATAATGCATTGGAAACAAACTGCACACCAAATAATGTTAATAACTTAAATCTTAAAGATGATGTTTATGTAGATGTTTGGGAATTTGACAGTGATGCAGTTATTCCAAAATCCGGAAAAATTGAACAACCTGTTATGAAGATTAATCCTAATAACAAAAAAATAGGATTTGCCTTTGTTAACGGCCCATTGTACTTTAGTATGGGAGGTGGCTCGGGAAGTAATAATTATTCATACAGATACTGGATGGGAAGTTATGACTTCTTTACATCTGTAGGATTTACTTATGATAAGCTCGGATATTCATATGGTGTAGCAGCAGGAGGTGACATCAATAGTAACTCTGCAGACAAGTTCCAATTTATGACTAGTCGTTGGGGATTAGCAGGAAGAGGTCAGGATGGTTCTTATGCAGGTACAAATTCGCTAAGACTTGGTTCAATCGGACAAAAGGGTGATTCAGCCGGAAATGATACGGGAACGAATTATTTTGACAAACAAAAATTCCGTTCTCCAAGTTTAGCAACGGCAGTTCATAATACGACAACATACATTTATATGGCACATTATGATCAAATGAATAACGAAATACGTTTCCGTTATGGTAGAACAAACTCAACTGCAAAAACTGAATTCGATAGCTTCCGAGACCGTGAAGTAAATGGACCACCTTACACTTATGAACAAAGTGCGGTGCAAGATGTTCAGATTGTTGCAGGAAGTAACACAGGAAGACAGCCTGGTGAGTTTGTGAGCATAGATGTTGTTTCTGCACAAGGCACAACAGTGGACGATAAAGTTGTAATGGTTTGGTATGATGCAACAAATAGATGTTTATGGTACACATATAAAGCAAATCCAATTGCAAATCACCGTGGAGACAAAACTGCAGCCGGATGGTCTACTCCTGTACGTGTATTTGCTGCAGGTACGGACTATGAAAATGCAGGTGAGTATTGTAAAATTACAGTAGATAACGATGGAGGTATTCACATTGCCGCATATGATCCAACAAATCTTGACCTTTGTTATGCATATGCTTCTGTGTACACTTCTAATACGTTTGAAACATGTGTTGTAGACGGTTGTGGTGTAACAGGTTCTAATCTAACATTAGATGTTGCTAAAGTGGACGGAAACTGGATTCCATATATCGGTTATTATATTACATCATGTGTTAAACCTAAACTTGCATATCTAGTTGATACAAGTTCTAATGCACCGGAAGGTTCTGTAGATGAAATGTTTACAGGAGCATGGGAATGTACTCTTGTTCCTACAACAATGCAAGTTCAAATGCAAAGTAACCAGTTTAACCAAATTAACGTAGGTGTTTGGAAAAACAAAGATACAGGAGTGCTTGAGAATTCAACAAATACTGCGAATTCACATCCTGTTAATAATAATGGTTATGGTCAGGATGCATATGGTGACGTATATGGAAACGGAACATCAAATCCTGTTCTTGGTTATGTAGTAAAGGTTGCTTCTAATACCGATAATATTGAAACTGCACAAAAACGATAAAATGAGATTTTTCAGTCTTGCTAAACGCAAGACTGAAAATAAAAAGCCCGCAAAAACAATTTTGCGGGCTTTTTTGTATAAACTTAACTCTTAATTTTTATAACTTAAAAATTAAGAGTTCAAACGTTTTTCCAAATCATCTAAGCATTCAACAAGTTCTTTTGGTAGATGTGAGCCAAATTTAGGATAGTGATTTTCACGAACGTCTTTTACTTCTTTTAACCAACCTTCTTTGTCAACGGAAGTAATAGCAGGTAGTGTTTTTTTGTAATGATCGGCTAATCCGTCTGTGTTTATGGAACCTTCTTTTGGCATAAAGCCGATAGGTGTATCAATTGCATTATCTGCACCATTGCATCGGTCAAATATCCATGCAAGAACGCGACTATTATCACTGTAACCCGGCCACATAAAACCGCCTGGCAAGTTTTTGTTATCATCGTCTTTTCGGAACCAGTTTACATAAAAGATTTTAGGTAATTTATCTTGGTCTGCCTTTGCACCTAGTTTAATCCAGTGTGAAAAATAATCTCCCATATTGTATCCACAGAAAGGAAGAATGGCAAAAGGATCGCGTCGGATTTTTCCAACTTGACTTGCATCAATTGTTGAAGCAGCCGTAATTTCAGAACCTACGATTGAACCTAAAAATACTCCGTGATTCCAGTTGCGTGATTGATGAACAAGAGGAACTGTGGAAGGACGGCGACCACCAAAAAGTATTGCAGAAATAGGTACGCCTTCAGGATTTTCCCATTCAGGAGCAATGCACGGACATTGTGCTGCAGGAGCAGTAAAGCGAGCGTTCGGATGAGCAAATTCTTCACCTTTAGGAGAAGTGTCTTTTGGAAGTGCATCGCGTGTGTTGCCTTTCCAATCAACTAATTTTCCCTTTGCAGGATAACCTATTTGTTCCCACCAAACATCGCCGTCTTCTGTAAGAGCACAGTTTGTAAAAATAGTATTTTTTTCTGCAGAAATAAGTGCATTTTTATTTGATTCGGCTGAAGTTCCCGGTGCAACACCAAAGAAACCGGCTTCAGGGTTAATTGCATACAAGCGACCATCTTTGCCGAATTTCATCCAGGCTATATCATCACCGATTGTTTCAACTTTCCAGCCGGGAATAGTAGGAATGAGCATGGCAAGATTGGTTTTGCCACATGCTGAAGGAAATGCACCGGTAATATATTTTACTTCGCCTTGTGGATTTGTAAGTTTTAATATAAGCATATGTTCTGCCAACCAGCCTTCATCGCGAGCAATTACTGAAGCAATTCGCAAAGCAAAACATTTTTTTCCTAGAAGTGCATTTCCGCCATAACCTGAGCCGTATGACCAAATGAGTCTTTCTTCAGGGAAATGACTAATATATTTATTTTCTATATCTGCACAAGGCCAAATTCCGCCGTCTGTTTCACCTTCTGCTAGAGGTTTACCAACAGAATGGAGACAAGGAACAAATGTACCGTCTGTTCCAAGAACATCTAAAACTTTTGTTCCTACACGAGTCATGATATGCATATTTAATACAACATATTCGGAGTCTGTTAATTCAATACCGTTTTTAGAAATAGAGGAGCCAACCGGTCCCATACAAAAAGGAATAACATACATGGTGCGACCTTTCATGCAACCTGTGTAAAGTCCTGTCATCGTTGCTTTTAATTCATCGGGATTAATCCAGTTATTTGTTGGTCCTGCAGCATCTTGCGTTTTTGAAGAAATAAATGTACGATTTTCAACGCGAGCAACGTCACTTGGAAGTGAACGGAATAGAAAACTGTTTGGTTTTTTTGCAAGTGGTGTAGCGAGTCCTGAGTCAACGCATTTTTTCATTAAGCGGTCATATTCAGCCTGTGAACCGTCGCAAACATAAACGTCGTCAGGCTGACACATTTTTACAACTTCTTCGACCCAAGCCTTAATTTTTGGGTGTTTGATGTCATTAATTGTCATATTAAACTCCTATAGCATAGAGAAAATATTCTCTAAAACTCACAATTGTATATTATGAAAATTGTACAGAAAAATTGAAAAAAAATCAATATAACGTATAAATTAAGATTGCGTGAAAATTGTTGTATGTAAATTGAAGTTGTGTTAATAATTGCACTTGTTATTGGAGAAAAGTAAAAAAATTAAGCGGCAATATCTAAAATCATGCCAGGTTCAGGACCAATTCCTGTTAAACCGAAAGGTGTCATATTTGCAGCATTTATTGCATTGGATATTTGATTTTGATAGTCATCTATGAGTGCATCTATTTGTGAGTTAGTTAAATCGGATGAAAGTTGAGGTTTTGTGACATCGGTTTTAATTTTTATAAGTTGGTCAATGAGTGTGTTCAAAATATTTATCTTATTGATGCTGATGCCACCTTCATTATTCTGTGCAATGCCTGAAACATGTTCAAACTGTGCATAAATTACGTTACTTGGTTTTACAGGAACATATACTTTTCCCATACCACCTGAAACATAATTAGAGTAAGAATGTGCATTGAATGAATGAACTTGTGTCGTCATAAAAGTTTCCTCCGAAAATCCTCTTATTATTATTATCGGAAGAAAACGTATAAGGCTTTAGAAGTTCTTTTTATTCCAATCTGCTAAAAGCTCAGACATGGATTTGTGTGGGAAATCCTTAGATGTGTCTAAAGCGTCTTTCATATATGGTAAAATAACTTTTTCTTTAATATTGAGCCAGCGAGTGGGTAAAATGTTTGAAGTAGATAAATTTTGGCTTTGTGGAATATTGCGTAAAAGCATTGGATAAAACAAAGGAAAAACACGTTCATTCACAAGCTTGTGTGAAGAAAATCCTCCGGCAATACCAAAAGTTGTAGTATTAAGTTTCATTGAAGATGTACGTTCTAAGAGTTTTTTTTGATTTTCTTCTTGCATAAACCAAATGATAAAACTTTCCGCTGCGTTGATATTTTTAGATTTATTATATATTCCAAGAGCAACAAAGTCATCTTCAACAGGTAGAGTACCGTTTTCATGAATCCAGCGGAAATCCAAGCCTTGTGTTTTTTCTTTGCTAACGCCAAAAAGAACATCGCTGCGTATCAAAGCAAAAAGACAGTGTTGATTTGAAACAAGTTTGTATGCAGGTGTATACAGATATTTAAATTTAAAATCTTCTTCACATGAAGATGAGGTGTTAGCGTCAACAGTCCATTGCTTCAAATAATTAACTGTGCTTGATAGAGCCATATTATTCCATGTCAAGTTATCGTTTTTTTCACCGAAATTTATACCGTGCAATTTTAATGCAAGATACATAAATTCACTGTTCCAACTTGGAGCAAAACCCATTGCCGTGTAAAGACCGTTTTTATTTTGTTTATTGTAGGCGGAACCTATGGTTTGCATTTCATCCATAGTAATTAAATATTGGTCGTGTAAAAGAGAGCGGTTTTTACTTGATAAAATTATGGCAGGTAAATTAAAGCTAACAGGTAAAAGATATAAATGTGCATTAATTGTGCCGGCTTGTAACAAATCAGGATAAAAGTTGCGTCTGTCAAGTTGAAGTTGAGAAAAAAGATGATCTAATGTTAAAAAGTATTTTTTTGTATTTGAATTTTTAAGCCAAGACGCAATAACAATGTCAGGAGCAATTTCATCTTTAGGCACGGGAAAAGCAACTGCAGGATTTTCTTTGTAAACAACAAGGAGACGCACACTTTTTTGCATTGAGTTATAAAGTTCTGCATACGAAACAAATTCGGTTTTGTCTGTCCATAAAATTACGGGCTTGTTTTGCTTTTCACAACTTATATAAAAAAACAAAAAGAACAATGCAAAAAATATGACTGTACAAAAATGTTTTTTCATATTTATTTTTTTAAGCCTGCCAGTTCTTCAGCTGTTTCATAAATAGCATTATAAACAGGTTCAATATCGCGTTTGTCCAAACTTGAAAAAGCAATGCGTAAATGACTTGAGTCTATGGCAATTGTTCCTATTTGTTTTTTGTGAAGTAATTCTAAGCGTAGTTTTTCAGCATCCAAGCCATTTACAGTAAAACACATAAAATAACCGGAGTTAAAAGGCATTGGAGTGAGAATTGGATGACCTTTTTTAGTTTCAACAAATTCACGTGCTTTTTCATAACGACCTTTAAGAATATTTTTGAAAATAGTCTTTTCATTTTCGCGTTCAGGGTCATCAAAAATCTTTAATAATATAGCTTGAGATGGAGTTGCACAACATGAAACCGAAGAACGAATTGCTCCCATCATCTTTTTTTCAAGTGCATCATAGTGTTTTTGTGTTAAATCTTTGCCGGCAAAAGTGATAAAACCGCAACGAAAGCCCCAAACATACTCTTCTTTTGTAGGTCCGTCTATTTTTACGGCTACAACATTTTTGTGAATGTCTGCTAAGTGTGCAAAAAGGCTTTCTTTTTCAATATTTTCTTCATAATCCAAACCAAAATAAGCATCATCACACCAAACCATGATTTTAGTGCCGGATTCTGCAACTTCTTTAATTACTTTACATATGGCTTTTGCTTCATCGGAAGTTGGTGAGTATCCTGAAGGATTTTGAGGAAAATTTAATATGATTTTTATCATTCCGGTTTTAGACGCTTCTTCTTTCATGGCCTTTTCAAAAGTGGAAATATTAAAACCTCCGTTAAAGCCGTCACCATGAAACATTTGAAATAGTTTTAATTTTGCAGATCGGCGAGTTTCAACTATTAACTGATAATTATCCCAAGAAGGGTCACATGCAAGTAAATTTTCATCAATGGATAAAAATAAGTCTGCAAGATATGAAATACCGGCTGTTAAGCCCGGTACAACAATGGGTGTGGAAAAGTTTTTATTTTTTATGGATGGATTTTTTTCGATAATACTTTCTTTCCAATATTCGCGCAACTTAGGTAAACCTGCTGTTGGAGCATATGCAACGGATTCGGTTGTGGTTAAGCGAGGAAGTTGACGTACAACACTTGGCAAAGTAACGGGAAGTCCTTCATTCATTGTTACTCCGATTGTTGCATTTGCTTTATGACCATGTTGTTTTGCTTCTGCTCCTTGTGAAATAATGCCACGTGGAAAATACATACGCATACCAATGTCCGAGAACAATTCAAAAATAGTTGCTTCTTTTAGAATATCATTTAATTCTTGAGCTAAAGGATTTATCATAGTTTTAAAAGTATATAGAATTTTTAATTTTTTTTCTACTAAAATACTTAAATAATTATGATTATTAACATATTTTAATATTTAAAGAAATTATTAAGAAGTTTTTCTTATGCACTTTCAATACTTTTTAGATATTTTAATGTAAATTTATTAAAACTATGATATACTTAAAATATGTTTAAGAAATTAGTTGCTATAGAACCTATTAGTTTAGTGGAAGAAGCCGAAAAAAAATTAAAAGATTATGCACAAATTGTGCATATGTATGATGACATTCCTGCAGATGATGATGAAATTGTGAAACGCATTGGAGATGCGGATGCTGTTTTATTAAGTTATACATCAAGATTGGAAAAGAATGTTTTGGAAAGATGCCCTAACGTAAAATATGTGGGAATGTGTTGTTCGCTTTATTCACCTGAAAGTGCAAATGTGGACATTCGTTATTGTGAAAGCCGTGGTATTAAAGTAACGGGAATTCGTGATTATGGAGATGAAGGTGTTGTCGAATATGTTATAAGCGAATTAGTTAGAGCTTTGCACGGTTTTGAGAAGGGAATAAAGCCGTGGTTTGGCATACCTTCTGAAATTACCGGATTAAACTGTGGCATTGTTGGACTTGGAAAGTCAGGAGGAATGATTGCTGACGCACTTAAATTTTTTGGTGCAAACATCAGTTATTTTGCTAGAAGCTCAAAACCGGAAGCTAAAGCAAAAGGTTATGCTTTTTTACCATTAGATGAGTTATTGGAGAAAAGTGATGTTGTTTTTTGTTGCTTGAATAGAAATGTCGTTTTACTACATGAAGCGGAATTTGAAAAATTAGGTAGTGGAAAAATGCTTTTTAACACAGGCCTTTCTCCTGCTTGGGATGAAAAACCTTTTATAAAATGGCTTGATGAAAAAGATGAGCAAGGTAATTATATAAATAGATGTTTTTGTGACACACTTGGTGCTTTGGGTAACAAAAAACTTTTACTTCATGGTGCTGTTCGTTGTATGCAGGTGAGTACGGGTAGAACGATGCAAGCTTTTGTAAGATTGAGCGAAAAGGTTTTAGCAAATATTCCAAAGTAAAGATGATAGCGATGCGTTAGTGATTGTAGCACCTTTAGTCCCAACACTTTAGTGTTGGGATGAGCGGCGGTTAGTCCGCGAAGTGCGAAATGAACGCCGGAAGTGAGCATTAAAGCGAACGACGGAACGCCCAAAGGTCGTTAAATTTTTTTTCGTTTTTTAACAGGTTCGCTTGTAAACTGAATGCCGAGTCTTTTGAATATTTTTTTGTCAACTTCGGAGAGCATGACTGTTGTGTGCACTTGGCAATCACGTAAGCGCGGGAGTTGTTCAATGGCGATTTTTGCGTTGGTATTTGTTAGGCTTGCAATGGAAAGTGCGACTAAAACTTCATCGGAGTGGAGGCGTGGATTTTTACCTGCCAGATATTTGATTTTTAGTTCCTGCACCGGTTCGATTGTGTCGGCCGCTAAAAGATGAATTTGTCTGTCGATGCCTCCTAAATGTTTTAAGGCGTTTAAGAGTAAGGCGGCAGCTGCTCCCAAAAGTTTTGATGTTTTGGATGTGATGATTGTTCCGTCGTCGAGTTCAATTGCGGCGGACGGTGTACCTGTTTCATTTGCAATTTCTTTTGCGGCAACTGTAACTTTTCGTTCATCTGTGCTTATTTGTGCCTGTTTCATGAGTAGTTCTATTTTATATACTTCGCTTTCGGGAGCTTTGTCATTTGCAAAGCGTTCCAATGTTGCATAGTAGCGACGTATGATTTCCATGCGACTTGCTTGGCAACAAATTTTGTCGTCTATGATGCAGTTGCCTGCCATATTTACGCCCATGTCGGTTGGAGATTTGTATGGATTTTCGCCGTAAATACCTTCGAAAATTGCTGTTAGTACAGGAAATATTTCTATGTCACGATTGTAATTCACTGTTGTTTCGCCATACGCTTCTAAATGAAAAGGGTCAATCATGTTAACATCATTTAAATCTGCTGTGGCCGCTTCATATGCTAAATTTACAGGATGTTTAAGCGGTAAGTTCCAAATTGGAAATGTTTCAAATTTTGCATATCCTGCTTTTATGCCTCTTTTGTTATCGTGATAAAGTTGTGAAAGGCATGCGGCCATTTTTCCGCTACCTGAGCCAGGGGACGTGATGACAACGAGGGGGCGAGTTGTTTCAATGTAGTCATTTTTGCCATAGCCTTCGTCACTGTCGATAAGAGCAACATTTGCAGGATATCCTTCAATTGTGTAATGAAAGTATGCTTTTATGTCCAGATTTTCCAAGCGCGTCTTAAATGTATTTGCGGCGGTTTGACCTGAATAATGTGTTATGACAACAGAGCTAACAAATAAGCCACGTGCTGTAAATTCGTTACGGAGGCGTAATACGTCCATGTCATATGTAATGCCCAAGTCGCCGCGAACTTTGTTTTTTTCAATGTCTGTGGCACTGATAACAATTACTATTTCTGCATAATCTGCAAGCTGCATGAGCATTTTTAGTTTGCTGTCCGGCTCAAAGCCCGGTAAAACGCGAGCAGCATGAAAGTCATCAAATAATTTGCCACCAAATTCCAAATATAGCTTATTATCAAATTTTTTGATGCGTTGCTTGATGTGTTCGGATTGCATTATTAAATATTTATCGTTATCAAAACCCATTTTCATAAAAATCCCCATACCTTAGATACGATTATATCATAAAGAAAAATTTATATAAAGCAAATTATTTGTGAAAATTTATATTAAATGCTTAAAATTTTGTGTTAAATTTTATTTTCTATATCCTGTTGTAAAGTCTACTTCATTAATCATGGTTTTGTTATTAAAAAAGTTATCGATGTTTTGGCAAGCAATATTTACAATATTGTCCATTGTTTCATTCAAATGAAATCCGCCGGAAATATGAGGGGTCAAAACTAAATTCGGCAAGCTCCAAAGAGGAGAAGATGCCGGTAGTGGTTCAGGAGTTGTTACATCAATGCTTGCCGCCGCTATGACATGGTTTTTCAGTGCGTAATATAGTGCGTCCTGATCAACTGCGGAACCGCGTCCTGTATTTAGAAAAACGGCGGATTTTTTCATAAGAGAAAAACGCCTAGCAGTGAAAAACTTTTCAGTGTCTACTGTTCCCGGCAAAATGCTTGCAACAATGTCTGCACGTGGTAAAAGGTTATCAATTTCATCACTAAGGTGTAATTCATCAAGGAAGGCGGGTTTTGTAAACGCTCGGCGTCTAACTCCAATAGTATAAGAGCCTAAAAGTTTGACTAGTTTTGCGTAGTGTAATCCAATGTCGCCTGCACCGATGATTAAGACTGTTGCGTCTTTTAGGCTTGAAACGCTACCGAATTTTTTCCAAGATGATTTGTTTTGATTGTCACGGTAAAGGTGCAAATTTTTAATTATCATTAATGTTGTGGCTAGCATATGTTCGCTAACTGCTGTTCCGTAAGCTCCTGTGGCATTTGTTAAAATGGTTCCTTCAGGTAAAATCCCCTTAGCAATATATTGGTCTGTGCCTGCAGAATTTGTTTGCAACCATTTTACCTTTGTGGCGTTTTGGAAAAAATCGGGATTTGCATTTCCTATAACGCAGCCCGAGTTTTGTACATCAGCTTCCGTAACGTTTTCATAAGAAGAAAAGACGATATTTGCGTTAACTTTTTTAGCTGCTTGTTGAAGTTGTTTTTTTTGATTTTCATTAATGGGCAAAACCGATAATATTTGTTTCATAAAACTAAGATAACATAAAATAAAAAAGTTGTCATCAAAAATAATTTGCACATATAAAATGGATAGATAAAATATGATATGTAAAAAATTAGCTGTAAAATTTTGATAAAAGATTTATTCTAAAAAGAGCAAAACTCTAATACAAGATGATAAGTTTTTATACAAAAAATAAATTTTCATAATGTGTTTGTATCGTTGTATTAAGAGTTTTGCATACTTTATTCTTAGTTTGCTAAGCCTTTCATTTTAGCAGCAGTTACGATGCGTTCAACAGAAACCATATATGCTGCAACACGCATTGAAACGTTGTATTTTTCGGCTGTTGCCCAAACGCTGTTAAAGGCGTTAACCATAATTTCTTCCAAACTTTCGTTTACTTTTGCTTCGCTCCAGTAGAAGTTTTGAAGATTTTGTACCCATTCAAAATATGAAACTACAACACCGCCGGCGTTAGTTAAAATATCCGGAGAAAGTATAATGCCTTTTTTGTCGAGAATTGCATCAGCGGCAGATGTTGTTGGTCCGTTAGCTCCTTCAACGATAATTTTTGCTTTAATTTTATCTGCATTTTTTTCTGTAATTTGATTTTCCAACGCAGCAGGAATAAGAATGTCAACATCTTGAGTTAAAACATCTTCGTTGGAAATGCGTTTTAGACCCGGTTCGTTATAATCTTTTAAGAGACGTCCGCGTTCTGCTGTCAAAAAAGTAACAATTTCTTCAATGTTCAAACCGTCTTCTTTGAAAATACCGCCGGATACGTCCGATAACGCAACAACGATGCCGCCTTCTCTGTGAATGAGTTTAGCTGCAACGCCACCTACGTTTCCGGCACCTTGCACTGCAACACGAGCACCTTTGAGAGTAAGGCCTTTTTTCTTAGCAACTTCACGTGCAATAAACATAATGCCACGACCTGTTGCTTCTGCACGTCCGAGTGAACCGCCGAGTGCAATTGGTTTTCCTGTTACAACACCAGGGCTTAATTCTCCTTTAAGTGTGCTATATGTGTCAACAAACCAACCCATAATTTCTGCATTTGTATTTACGTCCGGTGCCGGAATGTCTTTATTTGGTCCAATTATTGGGAAAAATTGTGTAACCATACTTCTGGTTAATCTTTCAATTTCACCTTTTGATAATTTTGTAGGATCAACAGTTACACCGCCTTTACCACCACCGTATGGAATATTTACAACAGCACATTTTAAACTCATAAGAGCTGCAAGTGCTTTAACTTCATCTACATCAACGTTTTGATGGTATCGAATGCCACCCTTGTATGGACCGCGAACACTTGAGTGTTGAACACGGTAACCTTCAAAAACTTTGATTGAACCGTCATCCATCGTTACAGGAATAGCAACTTTCAGTTCTTTTTCCGGATACTTGAGTGTAATGTAATCATTTTCCTTTAAGCCGAGTTTTTTTGCGGCGTCCTCAAGTACCTTAAGCATTTCATTGTATGGATTGTAATCTCCAGCCATTTTGTTCTCCCGGCAAACAAACTTTTGCATGCCATAAAGTCATGTCTACAAAAGAGTTCGCTCATTAATATATAGAATGATTAATTATAACAATTTGCTAATAACCTTTCAAGTGGAGATATTTTAATTTTTAATTGGCTGTGCGATGATTTACAAATGAGAATTTAATATTTTTATGTTTTGTTAGTTAATCTCACGGGTGAAAACTATTGCCACAACTGAAATCTTCCATTAAAATATTTATGTGAGGCAAATATGAAAAAAGTTTATTGCTTTGTAAAGCCGTTTTTTATTATAATCTCTTTTTTGGTTGCAAGTTTTTTATCTGCACAAATGCAAAATTCTTTTATTCCGGATTCTTCGCGCATTAGAAGTCTTTTAGTGCAAAAATGGTTTGAGCAAGATTTGGAAATTTTACGCTATCAAAAGTCGGAAATATATCAAAATGAAGTAGGTATAAATTTTCAAATACGAATGGAAGAACAAAATGACACTTTTTCGTTGATTGTATCTCCGGGTCATAAAATTCTTGTTGATGTTATAAAAAACGGTAACATTGAAACAATTGAAGCAGAAAGTTATCCTGCAGAAACTACAGGCTCATGGGTTTTGATTCGTGATAAAAAAACTCAAAAACCGGTTTGTATTAAATGGTTTTTCCATACAGATAGTCAAGTTTATGTTCAGTTTAGACCGAACGGGAAAAAAACTTTAATTGATTTTTTAGTATTTGATGCTTTTTTTGCAAAAGATGTTCCGATGGGTTTAAAATTTGAAAATATATATGGACTTTCTTTTGTAGCAATGAAAAAAATTACCGTAAATACTTTGCCGTGGGAAGTTACAGATGTAAACAAAGGTATGTATTCAGCAATACATCAAATGGTTGAAATAATTCGTGAAAATTTAGAACGTATTGTCTATGATAAAAATATCGTTTTGGATGAAGACGGTAAACATGTTAATATTACAACAGGCGAAGAAAAAATTATACTTAAAGAAAATGAACAGAGTAATAAATTATATTTATCTTCTGCCGGTTTTGCAAAATGGATAATTGATGGTTTATCTATTCCGATAACCGGAAGTGCTTTGAGAATTGAGCCATTAAAAGTTCCCACACAAAGATTTGCTTCCGGTTCGTTGAATGAAACGGTTAATGCAAAATATAATATAAATTTTTCTTTAGATTGGACGCGACACTTAGCTGCCGCCAGTCTTTCAATTACCAGCGGGAAAACATTGAAATATAATGCTTCAACTGTAGATGTTTCGGTTTATCCATTTTCATATGTTAAAACGGAAAAAGGAATTGAGCGTGCAAGCGAATTTATAAAAAATGTCGGATATGATTCTAAAGTTTTAAAACCTTTGTTTTTTTGTTTGGCCACAACAGAGCCGGATTATTTTTATCTTTGTGCAATCCGCGAGAGTAACCATCGAACTCCTGAAGTGTTATACTTTAATGAAGTGGCAATTGTTTTTCCATGGTTTGATGAATCGGGTCATTTTTTGGTTACGGTTTTTGAATCGGGAATTGAAACTTCTTTAGATTCATTTATTCGTCGTTATTCTGATAATTATGTTCATTTGACAAGAGTGAAAGCATCTGAATATTTTAAGGTACAATAAATTTTATGGTGAAAAAATTATTTTATATTTTTATCTTCTTATTATTAGCTGTGAATTTGTTTTCCGAAACAAAGTTGCAAATCGCACAAAATTTATTTTATAAAAACAAAATAGAATCATTGAAGCTTTTTTCTGAAATTGCAAATGATGAAAATTCATCAAGTGAAACTTTGCTTGAATGTGCAAAGGCTTTTTTAAAAAATCATGATGCAAAAACAGCTTTGCAAATTTTAGAAAAAGAAAATCGGGTTTTAAATTCCGAGGAATATGTATATGTAAAAGCACTTTGCTATATTGAGCTTGGAAAAGAAAATGAAGCACTGCCTTTACTACAAAGTATTAAACAAAAAGAATTTATAGGTTTTGCAAATTATTACTCTGGTATGATTTTTCAAAGACAAGGTAAATTTGAACAAGCGTATTTTTGTTTTGAAAAAGCATCGGAACAGTTGAATAATATTAATTTTTCAAAAGAAGCTGTGTATGAAAGTGCTGTTTGTGCAATGGAAGCAAATTGGATTGAAAAAGGAATTGAAAAAGCTGAAAAATTTATATCGATTGCTTATGAGGAAAATCAAAAAATCCGAGCTGTGAATTTGCTTTCAGATTTATATATTGAAAATTCAAATTATGAAAAATGTGAAAAAATGCTTTTGCCGTTATCTAAAAAAGCGGATATGCTTGGCAAAGTTGCACTTTTTAAGCTTGGGATTTTGTATGGCAAAAAAGGAGAACTTGAAAAAGCTGATGATGCTTGGAGTCTTTATTGTTTTAGATTTAAAAATTATGAAGATGTAGATGAAGCATTTTTTAGAAGAGCAGAAATTTGGTATGTGGCAAAAAACTGGAAAAAAGCAGTTGAGCTTTTTAATTCATTTAAAAATGATTTTCCAAAATCTAAGTTTTTTGAGATAGCTTTATTTTATTTAACAGATGCATTATTTAAAAATAATGAAATTAATCGATCTTTTTTATTAGCTCAAGAATTTTTGAAAAGGTTTCCTGAAAGTATTTATAAGTTTCAGGTGAAAATTAATTGTGTGGATATTTATCAAGAAAAAGAAGATTATGAATCGGCATTGAAGTTACTAAAACAAATTATCAAGGAATTTCCGGAACATATTGATTATTATAATTTGCGAAAAATAGAAAAAAATCTGGAAAAACTTATTTTGAAGGATTAGTTTATGAAAAAAAATTTATTAATTTTATTTTTGTGTTTTATCTATTTTAATTTAATTGCAGAAATAAGTTTGCCGAATTTGGAAACAAACGTTAACAAAAATTTAATTAAGGTGGCAGATGAAGCTATTCCTGAATTTTCTAAAATTGAACAAGCAGTAACGAAAAAAGAAACAGAAAAGGAAAGTTTAGCACCAATCGTTCCGCCAAATTATATTCCTGTAATAATTGAAGATAAAAAACCGGCGGAAAAACTTGAAGCACAACCAAAAGAAAAAGATTTAAATTTACAAATTCAAATAGAAAGTTTTCATCCCGGGTCTTTGCAAACAAAATTTATACTTGAAAAAGAAAATGAAAAATTACCTTTTGCTTTTGGTTTTAATCATTCTTCTTTATTCACATTAAATTCGCGAACAATATTGAATCCATATGCAAAACTTTCTTATGAAGGTATAAAAAATTTACAAGTAGGTTTTGGTGTTGCTTATTATGCACAAATTTTGGATATTTCAAATCTATCATTTCATAGATTTAACTTTGATTTGGAAGCAAGTTATGAAATTTCTTTTTATGAAAAAAAATTAGAGGCGTTGAAAATTTATGCAAGCGACACAGTTTTGTTTTTCCAAAATAAATTTTTGTCGCCGTTTAAAATAGGTATAGTTTTTAAATCTTCTGTTTTTGATATAGATGTTTGCGGAGGTTTGCATTCTCAAATTGCAGATGTGATTATGCTTGCAAGGAAAAATTCGAATTTTGTTTTTAATGATGAAGTTGCCGAAGAAACTTCATGGTTTGGGAAAGTAAATGCAAAATTTAAATTAAATGATTTTTTTGATTTTAAAGCAGGAATTGAATTTATGACTTCTGCTTTTGATAGCGGTTTTTTGACACCAAATTATGAGACAAATGAAATTAGTATTTTAAAAAGATGTCAACTTAATTCGCTAATAGGGTTTGTGTCTCAAATGGATAAATTGCATTTTGAAATTTTATTTAAAGCTTTTTGGTTGGAAAAAAATTTTATGAACATTCCATTTGAATTAAATTTTAATATAGAATATGAATTTTCAAAAAAAATTAAAATCAATCTTTATGCTTATGATATGTTTTATTTATTTGCTGGAGAAAGCGGTGGCTTTGGACTTTCAGCTAAATATAAATTTTAATTTTTTAAAAGGAATTAATTATGTTTGAAGTTTTAAAATCCGGGGGAATCTTTATGATTCCAATTTGCTTATGTGCAGTTATTGGAATTTTTATTATTATTGAAAGATTTATATTTTATTTTTCAATCAAAAAAACAGACAAAAAACTTTTACCGGAATTAAATGAGTTTTTGGATAAAAAAAACTATGATGGTGCTATTGCATATTGTAAAGCAAGTAACACTCCTTTGAGTAGAGTTTTATCACGTGCAATTCAATGTAGAAATTATACATATGAAACATTAAAAGAAACAGTGATGAATGAAGCTACTTTGGAAATTAAAGTATTGGAACATTTTTTAACACCGCTTGGAACAATTGCTAACATTTCAACATTACTTGGACTTCTTGGAACAGTAACAGGAAATATTAGTGCTTTTGGAATTCTTGGTGGAGGTGGAACAATGGGAAATCCTTCTGTTCTAGCCGGTGCTATTTCTGAAGCATTAATTACTACGGCGGCAGGTTTAATTGTTTCAATTCCTGCATTAATTTTTCATAATTATTTTGTTAGCCACGTTAATAAAAATTTGTGTCAAATAGAAAGTGTTTCTTCAGAGTTAGTAATTCGTTTAAAAAATGATTTATCAAAAAATAATATGGGTGATAAATATGAAAACTAGACGAAGTTTAGTAAGTCATGCAACTGTCGATTTAATTCCTATGATTGATGTTGTGTTTCAGTTGATTTTATTTTTTCTTGTTTCTACAACTTTTGCAGTAATGCCTGCAATTTCATTAAAACTTCCAACATCATCAACGGCACTTAATTCTGATGTTAAAGAAATTACAATTACGGTCACTGCGGGTGAAAAATTATATTTGAATGATAAGCAAGTTACAATTGAGGAGCTTAGTCTTGAATTGCATAACTCAAATATAGAAATGGAAGAACGGATAAGTTATCCGGTTGTGCTTGAAGCAGATGAACTTGTAACAAATGGTTTTATAGTTAAAATTTTTGATGTGATTCGTCAAAGCGGTTTTGTGGCGGTTAATCTTCGTACATCTGAAAATTAAATTTATTAAAGGTTTTTGATTTTATGTTTAATTTTTTTTCAAAATCTGAAAAAATAAGTTTTCTTTTAACGACTGTATTTTTAATTGTATTTTTGTTAGTTTCACTTTTTATTCCTCTAAATAAGATTGAAAAAAAATATGAAGATATTCAAATAACTTTATCCCCTGTGCAAAGTGTGCCGGTTAAAACACAACCAAAGCAAACAGCTCAGTCGCTCTCAAAAAATTTAAATGAAGATAAAACATATGCAAAAAAGAATAGTTCAACTGCACAGCCGGCAACTTTACGTGAAGAAAAAATCGTACAAAGTGTTGAACAGTTGATGAAGGAACAAAGTGTAAATCGTAAAAAAGTAGTTTGGGACGAAAGTCTTTTTACAGAAGATTTTTTTGAAACAAAAAGTGACGTTGTGCAAAATAATAATCAAAATGTAGGGGAAGTTAAAAAAATTGAAAATCCGTTTTCAGGAACTGCAGCTAAAATAGAAAATCCTGAACAAAAAAATGTAAAGGCAGTTTCTACAATTGATGAAAAAGTTTCACAGCAAAATTTTACAGAAAGTATAAGTGAGAAATCCGGAACAAGTTTTGAAATATCATCTACACAGAAAGATGTTGTTGCTGTGCAAACTATAAATGGTCAAGAAATTTTTTGGGGAAATACACCAATGAGAAAATTAATATCACCTAAAAATCCTGAGTTGACCATTTCAAAAGAGAATCAAAAATTGATTAATGCATCAAAAAATTTAGTTTTGGAATTTCTTGTCCTTGAGAACGGTTTTGTAAGTCCGTCATCCTTTACGGTGAAGCCGTCAAGTAGTTTACCGCAAGTAATTGTGAATGAGCTTAGAAGACAAGTAATGACTTGGAAGTTTGAAGCTGATTCCCGTCAAAGCAATGCAAAATTAAATTATAGAATTATCGTTGTGTTTTAAAATAGATTTTTTATAAGTCTTATCGAATCTTGAAAAATATTCCTACAACAGCAATCGTTATTAAAATTTGAATTATAAAAAATTTAATTAATATTTGGGTAGGTGACCAAAGATAGTTTTTTCGCATATGGTCGTGCAAAGGAAAGCGTATTTTTTTAAATATTTTAATTTTGAAAAAGCGCAACAAAAAAACTTTTATTAATCCCATTCCGCCATTAATAAAAATAATTGAAGAAGTTACTAAAATTAAAAAAGGATTTCCGCTAATCATAACTGCAATGCCAATGAAAAAACCTAATGCACGACTGCCTGCGTCCCCCATGAGTACTTTGCTGGGAAAGGCGTTGTGCCATAAATATCCTAGAAGACATCCGGATAGTGTAAAAGTTATGATAGACCAGGTGGCTCCGTTTTTTAAATGAGGCACTAACAAGTATGAAGCGATGTCTGTGTGACCCAGAATAAAATAGAAAATAATTCCCATTGTTATGAGTGCTAATAATGATAATGTGGCGGAAAGTCCGTCAACGCCATCGGTACAATTTGTTGTATTTATACTAAGCCAAAGCAAAACAGTTGAAATAATAATGTAAAGCCATGGTTTTATTGTGAATACTTTTGAAGTAAAAGGTAACCAAAAATGTACGCCACTTTCATCTTTTAAAAAAGAGTATAAAGCAAAAGAGGCAATTAATGAAATAATTAAGTCCAATGCACCTTTTTTATATTCACCCCAGCTAATTATAGAGCGGTCGTCTAAAAATCCTGTAAGCATTGTAAGCCATGTGAGTGCAATTATTATTAGTTGTAAAGGATTGAGAGGGACGAATAAAAAAGCAACGATGGCAAAAATGGAAATGAAAATAGAGCCGGATCCGGTTGGTTTGCCTTTGGCTGCTTCTGCATTAAAAGTAAATTCTCTTCCACGATCTGTTGGGAGTTTTTTGTAAAATTTAGGAAGTAAAAAAACAGTTACAAAAAAAGAAATAAAAAATGCCAGTTCAATTAAAACCGCATATGATTGAAAAAGTCTAAAGGGACCAAAAGAATCTATAAAAAAATCTGCTAAATAATAAAGCACAAAAAACTCCAAAAATAAAATCAAAATATTATAGCATAAAATAAAGGTTTTATACAATGGAGCTAACTATGAGGGGGAGCTTTCTAATTGAAATGCTTGAAAATATATGCCATAATGAATGAATGAGTCAAATTATTGTTACTGAAGGAAAACCGATAATGCCTTTTGGTGCAAATATCACTGCAGAAGGTGTAAATTTTAGTTTGTTCACACGTAACGGAACTGCCGTCACAATTGAAATTTTTGAGCGTGAATATGATGATGTTCCATATTTTTCATACACAATGGATAATAAATTAAATAAAACCGGTGATGTTTGGCACGTTGAGTTAAAAGGCTTAAAAGCAGGTGCGCTTTATTTGTATCGTGTAGCAGGACCTTTTGCACCTGAAAAAGGGCATAGATTTAATCCTAATTTATATTTGTTAGATCCGTATGCTAAGGCACTAACAAATACTTCTGTGTTCAAAAATTTACCGCATGATTATGTAACGCCTGTGGATAATACCGATATTGTTTTGGGTAAAAAGCACGGTGTAAAAGGTTTTCCTAAATGCGTTGTTGTTGATGACGAGTTTGATTGGCAAGGAGATAAACCGTTAAATTATGCACAACAAGATTCTATAATCTATGAAACACATGTAAAAGGATTTACTGCATCTCAAACATCAAAAGTAAAGTTTCCCGGTACATATAAAGGCTTTATAGAAAAAATTCCATATTTAAAAGAGCTTGGTGTTACAAGTGTTGAACTTTTGCCTATTCAAGAATTTGATGAATATGAAAATGCAAATGTTAATCCGCGAACGGGTGGACGTTTGACAAATTATTGGGGTTATTCTACGATTGCTTTTTTTGCACCAAAAGCCAGCTATGCTTATGACAAAACTCCGGGAGGTGCGGTTCGTGAGTTTAAGGAATTTGTTCGTGAAATGCATAAGGCCGGTTTGGAAGTAATTTTGGATATTGCTTTCAATCATACCGCTGAAGGAAACGAACGTGGCCTTACTTTGAATTTTCGTGGTTTGGATAATTCCATTTATTATATTTTAGTTGAAGATGATTTACGATTGTATAAAAACTATTCAGGTTGTGGAAACACGGTCAATTGTAATCATCCCGTTGTACGCACTTTTATCATAGATTGTTTACGTTATTGGGTTTGTCAAATGCACGTTGACGGTTTTCGCTTTGATCTGGGTTCTATTCTTGGTCGTGACAGATACGGTAATTTGATGGAAAATCCACCGGTATTGGAACTTATTGCTGAAGATCCTGTTTTGCGTAATACAAAAATTATTGCAGAAGCATGGGATGCAGGCGGAGCATATCAAGTAGGTGTTTTTCCCGGTGGCAGATGGTCTGAGTGGAATGATAGATTCCGTGATGATATTCGCAAGTTTTGGCGTGGGGACGATTTTCTTGCAAATGCTGTTGCAACACGTCTTTCAGGTTCTTCTGATTTATATTGTAAGGACGGCAGAAAACCGTTTCATTCTGTAAATTTTATTACAAGTCACGATGGTTTCACGATGAATGATTTGGTTAGTTACAATGGCAAACATAATGAAGAAAATGGAGAAAATAATCGTGACGGTAGTGATTATAACTATAGTTTTAATTATGGTTATGAAGGTCCGACATCTAATAAAAAAATTGAAAAACTTAGGGTTCGTCAAATAAAAAATAAGATGTTATGTTTGCTCATCTCTCAAGGTACCCCGATGTTGCTTGGAGGAGATGAGTTTCGTCGTAGTCAAAACGGAAATAATAATGCCTACTGTCAAGATAATGAACTTTCGTGGTTTGATTGGACTTTGTGCGATAAAAATGTAGAAGTTTTGCGTTTTATTCGTCGCCTAATTGAGTTTCGTAAAAATCATGCTGCATTTAGAAGGCCTGA
>JAAYNH010000082.1 GCA_012520945.1 Treponema sp.
CTCTTTAATAACTTTATTAGTGGAAGGGTCAACAATTTTGACAACCACTTTTCCAATTTCTTCATTGACATTAAAAAGCAATTTTCTGCCTAAAATATCCGAGATATCTTCTAGATGCTGTACATTAGCTTGAGTTCTTTTAAGTATTTCTTTAATACTATTCAGTTCAAGAACTTCAGTTGGTTTCGTATCCGCTTGAGGACTGACAGGAGGTTGAGCTTTTATGCTGATACGACGGCCATCCATTGCCATTGCTTGCCCAATGTTATTAATTACCATACTCATAGGGCTCCTCCATGTTATAAAATACACTAGTAATTAACCAAAAAGGGGCGCACCTCTTTGGTTAATTGCTTCAGTCATAAAAAAGATGACATCCAGTTTTCTCTTATATGACAAGTGTATTATTTTTACTAGCTAAGCAATCTCAAAACGTTTTGACTTTGAGAATTTGCTTGTGCAAGCATTGCTGAACCTGATTGTGTGAGAATCTGGTTCTTTGTGTACTCAACCATTTGGTGTGCCATATCAGTGTCGCGAATACGTGATTCACTAGCCTGAATGTTTTCCGCTGCAACAGCAATGCCTTTTGCTGCAATTTCAAAACGGTTTTGGTATGCACCAAGGTCTGCTCGTTGTCTGTTAACAGCTTTAAGAGCTTGATCAACTGATGAAATAGCCATATTAGCAGTATCCGGTGATTCAATTGAAAGCCTACCGTCTTCAGAACCTTGAGCTCCTGCAATTCCAAGTGCATGTGCTGTCATTGTTCCAATGAAAATACGAACATTTTGATCAACATTTGCACCAACATGAAGTTGCATTACACGTGCATAATCGTTGTCAGAAGCAAAGCTACCCGTAAGCATATTCATACCGTTAAACTGAGCTTGGCTTGCAATTCGGTCAACTTCTGCAACCAATTGAGAAACTTCAACTTGAATTTGCATACGATCTTCGTCTGTATAAATACCGTTTGAAGACTGAACCGCAAGTTCACGTATACGTTGAAGAATATCAGTTGTTTCTTGCAAATATCCTTCAGTTGTTTGAATAAAAGAAATTCCGTTTTGGATATTTCTTTCTGCTTGATTCAAACCGCGAATTTGGCTTCTCATTTTTTCAGAAACTGCCAAACCGGAAGCATCATCTCCAGCCTTGTTAATGCGTTGACCTGAGCTGAGTTTTTCAATGTTATTTGCAACTTGACCGTTTGAAATGCCAAGATTGCGATTTGCATACATTGAACTAATGTTGTGATTGATAATCATAGTTTACCCTCCATGATTTATTCAAAAAGCATTCCATGCTTTAGGCTTGTTGCGTGATAATCTTTAAACAATTACGCGCCAATTGTTCAAAAATTACACACAGCAAGGACCATTATCATAATTTAATTATACATCATAAAATGCTAATCGTCCACACTGTTCACGCAAAAATCATGAATTTTTTTATAATTATCAATGAAATTTAAATAAATGGTTATTAAAAAACCAAACCTACTGAGAAATAGCTTGGGGATAGAAGTCGAAGGAGGGTAAGTCCGCTACCAAGCTAGGGGTAGATATCAAACTTTGAAGATCAATCACAAACTTCAATGTTTGAATCTATCCCACAAGCTATTATAGTACACTATCTGAGCAATGACAAAACGTTTTGGCTTTGTGAATTTGCCTGAGCAAGCATAGCTGTTCCAGCTTGCATAAGTACTTGGTCTCTAGTAAAGTCAACCATTTGTTTAGCCATATCTGTGTCACGAATACGACTTTCTGCTGCTTGTAAATTTTCAGCAGCTACGTCAATACCTTTCACAGCGTGGTCAAGACGGTTTTGGTATGCACCAAGATCTGCTCGTTGTTTGTTGATTTTTTTCAATGCCTCATCAAGAGTACCGATTGAGCGGTTGGCATCAGCCGGTGCTGCAAGAGTCATAATGGATTCAGAACCGATTTCACGAAGACCAAGAGCGATTGATGTCATTGTACCAATGAATACGCTCATTCTTTGGTCCATGTTTGAACCGATGTGGAACCACATTGATGAAGTAACAACATTTTCGCCGGTTTGTCTAGCGAAACGACCTGTAAGCATGTTCATGCCGTTAAATTGGGCTTGAGATGCAATGCGATCAACTTCTGCAACAAGTTGTGAAACTTCAACCTGAATTTGCATACGATCTTCGTCTGTGTAAATACCGTTGGAAGCTTGAACTGCAAGTTCACGAATGCGTTGAATAACGTCTGTTGTTTCTTGCAAATATCCTTCTGTTGCTTGAATAAAACTAATTGCGTTTGAAGCATTTTGAGATGCCATATTCAAACCGCGAATTTGGCTTCTCATTTTTTCGGAAACTGCTAAACCAGATGCGTCATCGCCTGCACGATTGATTCTCATACCTGATGAGAGTTTTTCCATATCTCTTTGTGAAGCGAGATTTGAAATCCCTAGATTTCGGTTGGAATACATTGCTGACATGTTGTGGTTGATTACCATATTTTTCCTCCATGGAACATTTTACAAACAGCATCCGTGCTGTTTGGTTTGTGTAAGAAAACACGATGTAATTTTACAAGGGCTACACACGTGTTATCTTACACAATTAAGTTAGACTCGAAAGAGTTTCAACGAAAATCTTTACTTCGAGTTCTCCTCCTTTTACTTGTCGGCAAGTCAGAAAAAAAACTTTACTTTTTTATTTATTTTTTTTATAATTTTTGAGTAATATGTTTGAATGTGTGTTTTGTTTAAAAAAAGATATTAATTTTTTTAATATTACAAATCGTAATTATTATTTTTGTAATAATTGTGGTGGTATTTTTGTAGGGAAAGAAAGTTTTGTGTGTGAAAATACACAAAAAGACAGATATTTATTTCATAAAAATACTCTTAAAAATGCAGGTTATAAAAAATTTTTACAAAATTTTATCGATCCTGTTTTAGAAAAAGTAATACATAAGGTAGATATAAATCAATATTTTTCTATTTTTGATTTTGGTAGTGGTCCGGAACCGTGTTTAATTCAACTTTTATATGAATATATTGATAATGGTCAATTACCTAAAAATACACAACTTTTTTATTATGATAAATTTTTCACATCTAAAAAAATATTTGTGCCTTCTAATTTGTGTGTTTGTTTGGAAGTTGTAGAGCATTTTGAAAATATTGATGATAGTTTTAATGAACTTTCACAATGTGTTATTTCCGGTGGTTTTTTGGCAATTGGAAGTGCCTTTGTACCTGAAAAATCGTTTAGCATTGAAGAATTTTCTAAATGGTGGTATAAGAATGATATTACTCACGTTAGCTTTTATACAATTAAAGCGATTATAGAAGTATCAAAAAGAGCAGGTTTCAGTTTTTATGCTCAATTAAATGATAAATGTATTTTGCTTCAAAAAATATAACATCTTTTTACAAGCTTTTCCACGATGAGAAATATCATTTTTTTCTTTTTCAGATAACTCCGCTACAGTTTTGTTGTCGTCTTTCAAATATACAATAGGGTCGTATCCAAAACCACCACTGCCATTTGCATTTTCTATGGATGTTACAAGATAACCTTCTAATGTTTCTTGTACAGTAATAAATTTATCTTTACCATAATAAAAGGTTAGGGCGCAAACAAAACGACAGGTTCTATTGTGTAAGTCTGAAATTTTTTTACCTTGACTGTTAAGTATTTCATTAACTTCATCAATAAGTAATTTGTTTCTTTCTTCAGATGAAAGATTTTCGTTATAATTTGTAATTAAATTTTTCCCTGCGTATCGGGCAGAATAAATTCCGGGCTTTCCATCGATTGCATCAACACAAATACCGGAATCATCTGCTAAAACAGGACCATTAATAATATTAAATAATTGTTCAGCTTTTAAAAGAGAATTAGCCATAAAGGTATTACCGTTTTCAATCGGATTAAAATTAATACCTACTTCTTTTGGAATAATTATTTCAAAATCACGAAAAACTTCTTGCATTTCATATTTTTTGTGTAAATTGCCACTAGCTAAATAAATTTTCATATTATTATTTTAACAAAAAAATGTATTATTTTCAATTTTGTTTTTCCAGATAATTTCGAATTTTTCGTAATTTAGTTTTTACTTGATATTCTGATAAATTTAATATTTGTGCAATTATACGATTACTTGTATATATTTTTATTTTATCTGAAAGAGTTTTTTTCCATAATTCATCTTGGAATTTTTGAGAATATTTAGTTTGTATAAATTTTAAATTATTTTTTTCTAGATAATCAAGAGAATATTCGTGTCGAATTTTATAATAATATGCTTTACAGATTTTTGTTTTATATTTTTCAAGCTTTTTTATTTTACTGACAAGTGATTCATCTGCTTGTAATTTATATTGCCACAAAACATCCGGATTTATATTTATTTTTTTTGCAAGTCTTTCAATTGATTTATCAGTTAAATAATAACTTATTTTTAATGCCAAAATTAATAAACAGTTTTTGTCTAATTTTTTATTGTCGATATATATGTCAGGAAGTTCTTCATTTTCATTTTCTAAATATGAACACTGAGGTTCATAAACATAATTTTGTAAACATATATATTCATTTTTCATATATGATTCATCGAATTCATTATTAATTTTTTTTAAGCATTGATTTCTTTCCCATGATTTAATTTGAAATGCTATTGTATTATATACAAATGTTAAAATTGAAGATTTTTCGGAATCATATCTCGAAAAAATATTTGATAAACTTTCATATGAATATATATAAAAATTATTGAATGTCTTTTTATTAAAATTTTTATTTTTAAAATAACTTGTGTTAAAGTAAAGAATTTCAACTAATTTTTTTACAGCTTCTTTTTCCTCGATTTTGCTTTTGGAATAGTTTTCATAAACCTTTTTAATTTCCTCAAATTGCATAATATTTATCTCCTAATAAATTGATAAAAGATATTATGCAATTTGTGTGCCAATTTTTAATTATAATTTTTTTCTTATTATTTATTTGTATTATAACGAAATAAAAAAAATGAATTTTAAATTTAAGAAAAATCTTGGAAAATCTTGAAAAACTTAAAAAATCTCTAGTAAAAAAATTTTAAAAAAAGACTAAAATAAAAAAAATCTTGGAAAAAATTCCAAGATTTTAAAAGATTTACTGTTAAAATTATTTTAATTTTTAAAAAATTTTTCAAATTCTTTAAGAAGTTTTGGAAGAAGGTCTGTAATTGTACCTTCAATACTTAATCCGGCAGCATTTTTATGTCCGCCACCACCAAATTTAGCTGCAATTTTGCTAACATCAATTGAATCTTGAGAACGAAAACCTACGGTACATGAAGATGGTGTGTCTTGTCGCAAAAAAAGAGCTACTTCAACTTTTCCGATTGAAAGTAGCAATGAATATAAACTGTCAGTATCACGACCATTTTTTCCGAATTTTAGCGTATCTTCTAAGGATTCTTGAGTGTAAACCAATTTTCCTCCAAAACATAATTCGGCTTTTTCAAGCATAATTGCTAAAAGTTTTCGTGTTGAAAAAGGTTTTCCATTTGTAATTTGTGTGAAAATATATTTTGGATTTACTCCCGCTTCAACTAAGCGTGAAATTGCTAAAAAGAAATCGGAACTATTTTCATCTAAAAATCTGAAAAAGCCGGTGTCGGTACACATACCTAAAAACAAAATTTCAGCGGTTTTTTTGTCCGGTTTACCTACAAAATGTTCATAAAGTAACTGAACAAGATATGCAGATGCAGGTGCAGACGGAATTACAATACTTTTGCTTTTTGGAACGTTTGATGTTTTATGATGGTCAATTATAAAATTATCATAATTAATCACTTGTTCTGCAATATCACCTAAGCGATGCATTTCCGAGCAATCTAAAATAATTACACCTATTTTTTCTTGTTGTATGAATTCCGGCTTTATTATTTGTGAAAAATATTTTGCAAATTTTTTAATTTCTGTTCGTTTAAAAGGACCGCTTGATAATAATTGATATGGAAGATTTAATTTTTTTAATATGGCAGCCATGCCCATACAACTTGTTAAACAATCACCATCTGGTTCTTTGTGGCCAACAATTAAAAAATGGGTATGGTTTTTGAGGAAATTTTCAAAATTATGGTACTGCTTTTCAGAAATAAGCATACATTTAATTTTCCTTTTAAATATTTTTAGTATGCTATTTCTAATGTTTCAGTGTTTAATTTGTTTGACAAATCCATATCGGGAACTATTACCGACCATGCAGGGTCATCACGTTTTAATGGCATATTTAACAAAACTTTGTGAAATTCATTATTTTTATAAATAACAGTCATATATGGTGAAATCAATTTTGGTAATGTGCGTAAAATACCTTTTTTAGGTTCTCCGTCAACAGAATGAAACCAGGATTTAGGTAGTAAAACTTGACCAATTTTGTTATTGTTTTTTTGATACATAACCACATATGCTTGTTTTTGATCATATGCACGAAAAACTTGAACGTTTACATAAGTTAAATCACTTTTATATTCTTCTTTAACAATACTGTCTTGTGCAAATGCAGAAAAACAAATTGTTAACAATAAAATAGTGATGATAATTGATTTTTTCATTTAAAACTCCTATTTAATCAATGCTAACATTATAGCTTTGATTGTGTGTTTTCTGTTTTCTGCTTGGTCCCATACTCTGCTTTGAGGTCCTTCAATTACATCATATGTAACTTCTTCTCCCTTAATTGCCGGCAAGCAGTGCATGAAAATGCATTTTTCATTTTCAGTCATTTTCATAAGCTTGTCATTTACTTGGTAAGAACTAAGCATTTTTATGCGAGTTTCTTTGATATTTTCTTCACCCATAGAAGCCCATACATCAGTATAAATCGAATTTGAGTCTTTTACAAGTGAAATTTCTTCAGAAATATGAATTTTTGCACCGGATTTTTCTGCAAAAGGTTTGCAAATATGAACAATTTCTTCAGATGGAAAAAGTTCTTTTGGAGTAATAATATTAAAATCGATTCCAAGTTTAGAACAAATAATCATTAAAGAACGTGCTACATTATTTCTACCATCTCCAACGAAACTTAATTTAAGACCATTAAGCGTGCCGAAATTCTCTTTAAGTGTCATTATATCACCAAGTACTTGTGTCGGATGATATTCATCAGTTAAACCGTTAATAACGGGAACTCCGGAAAATTTTGCAAGTTTTTCACATGTTTTTTGAGAAAAACCGCGAAATTCAATGGCATTGAACATTCTTCCCATAACACGGGCAGAATCTTCTGTGCTTTCTTTACTTTCAAGATGTATATCCGAGCTACTTAAAAAAACTGGATGTCCGCCTTCTTCTCCAAAAGCTGTTTCAAAAGAACAACGTGTTCTCATGGAACGTTTTTCAAAAATTAAAGCAATAGTTTTACCTAAAAAGCGTTGATGAATTTCACCGTTTTTTGCTTGGGCTTTAACTAAAAATGAATAATCAAGCATTTGTAAAATTTCTTCCGGTGTCCAACTTATCCAACTAAGAAGAGAACGACCTTTAAAAGGGGATTCAAATTTTTCAAATTCGTGGGTAACCATGAAAAATCCTCCAAAAATAAAACAATTCGATAAAAAAAAGGATTTGAATAACTCAATTAAGAAAGTTAATCAAATCCTTCAAAATTAGCGGCAATGGGACTTGAACCTATGACCGTTCGGATATGAGCCGAATGCTCTACCAACTGAGCTATACCGCCGAATATATTTTGATAAAAAAACTGTAATCAGCTATTTGATTACAGTTATGCCTTCGGACAGAATCGAACTGTCGACACAAGGATTTTCAGTCCTTTGCTCTACCGACTGAGCTACAAAGGCATTTTATGTATAAACACTATATTATATATGAAAAATAATGTCAACTACTAAATAATGGTAAAATGAAAAAAAAATTATGTTTTAATGTTGTTTTTTTAATATAAATAAATTATAATTTATGAATATGAAATGGATAATCATTACACTAAAAGAAAATAAAAAAGTATTTAACGAATTAAATAACTTTTTTAGCCAAAATAATATATCTTTAAGTTATTATTTTATAACAAAAGAAATGACAGAAGAAACAAAAGAAAAATTGTTTGAAGATTTATTAACAGTAACAAATGTTCTTTTACTTGATGCGAATAAAGCACTGAATAATTCTCAAGTAATGTTCATTTGTGGTATTATTGCAGGAAGACAGATACCGTTTTTCATAACCGGCTATAAAGATGAAAAAAATATACCCGTTGAATTTAAAAAATGCAATGTATTTGAAAATTTTGATGATGTAATGAATAATTTAAAAATTAATCTTCCATATTATATTGATGAAGAAAATAAAAAATTTGCACTTAAACTTTTATACAAAAAAGATATTACTTTTAATGCAGACAATTTTGCAAAATTTATAGAAAAAAATAATTTAGAAATGTGCAATTTGTTTTTCCAAGCCGGCATGGACGTAAATATTTCCGATTCCCATGGCGTTCCGATGATTTGTCGTGCAGCTAGAAAATCTAATAAAAAAACAATGATATGGCTTTTGGATAACGGTGCCAAAATCGATGTAATTAGTGAAGATCGCGGTTATTCTGCCGTAATGGATGCTGTTTGGAAATCAAATGAGGATTTGGTTGAACTTTTATGTGAACGCGGTGCAAATTTGAGTTTTATAAGTCGTGATGGACAGTCGGTTTTAGTACTTGCTATTGGCGGACCAAATTCACGAATTTGTGATATTTTAATAAAATATGGAGCTGATCCTTATATCAAGGATAAAATGGGAATGTCCGCTTTTGATTATGCAACGCTTTTCAAACAACAACATTTACTTGATTTAATTTATGCACAAAAAGAAAAAAATGAGGCCTAAAATGAAAACGTTCGTTTTTACAGGTGGTGGCACCGGCGGACATATATATCCAGGTGTTGCTGTTGTAGAAGAAATGCGTACCATTTTGAAAAAGAAAAATATTACCCGGCATTTTCAATTTATATGGATAGGTTCTAATAACGGTTCCGATAAAAATATTGTTGAAAAATCCGGCTCAATAGATAAATTTTATGGTATACCTTCAGGAAAATTTAGACGATATTTTTCTTTTAAAAATTTATTTGATATTTTTAAAATTATTTTTGGTTTTTTTTCAGCATTTTTTCTTTTATTAAAAATTAAGCCTGATTTTTTGTTTTCTAAAGGTGGCTTTGTTAGTGTACCTCCTTGTGTTGCCGCTAAATTACTAAAAATACCTGTTTATACACATGAATGTGATTTTTCTCCGGGACTTGCAACAAAAATAAATAAAATTTTTGCAACGAAAATTATGCTTAGTTATGAAGATACAAAAAAATTTTTTGATGTTTCGTTTAATAATAAAATTATTGTAACGGGAAATCCTGTTCGTTCTGCTTTTTTTAATGCGAATGCAGAAGCGGGAAAAAATTTTTTACAAATTGCATCATTGTCAGAAAAAAAGAAAAAATTACCCATTTTACTTGTAATAGGTGGAAGTCTAGGTTCGCGTCAAATAAATAATCTTGTTTGGGAAAATATTGAATGGTTGTGTGAAAATTTTATTGTAGTACATCAGTGTGGAAATGATGACATTGAAATGGCAAACGCAAAAAAATCTGAAAAAGCTATAGAAAATTATTTAATTTATTCTTTTATATACACAGAAATGGCAGATGTTATGCAAGCTGCCGATGTTGTTCTATCTCGTGCGGGAGCAAATTTTTTGTGGGAATGTGCTGTATGTAAAAAACCGATGATTTTAGTTCCTCTTTCAAGGAGTGGTTCGCGTGGTGATCAAATTGAAAATGCAGATTTTTTTGCTAAAAATGGAGTAGCTTTTGTTTTGAATGGAAATGATGTAAATGCTGAAAATTTGCAAGATAAATTAACTAAACTTCTTAATGTTAACATTCGTAATGAGATGAGCGAAAATTATAATAAAATATGTGCAGAAATACGTAGTGCAGAAAAAATTGCACAAATTATTTTAGATGAGGTTTTAAAATGAATTTTGGTATTATTGATTTTGTATTTTGTTTGATTATATTAACTTGTGCAATTGTTGCTTCAATTAAAGGTTTTATTAATTCTGTTTTAAGTAAACTGGCGGTAGCACTTGGAATACTTTTTGCAGTATTATTTAACAATAATTTGGCACAAATTTTTGCCAATAGAATTTCCTCGTTTTTTTTATGTCGTTTTTTAGCCGCAGTTATTATTTTTATCGTTGTATTTTTGATTATAAAAGTTTTGCAAAAAATTTTAAGTATTGTTTTTAGTGGTGAAATTTTGAAAAGTCTGGATAAAACTTTAGGATTTTTCTTCGGATTTGCAGGTGGTTTAATTATCGTTTTATTTATTTTAAAAATTCTTTATATTCAACCATTTTTTAACTTGACAGAAATATTTGAAAATAGTTTTTTTCATAAAATATTTTCTCAATTCTTATGCTTTAACACAAATAATTGTAATTCACAAATTATTTTTCCGTTTATTAATGATGGAAAAAATAAGAAAGATTTAGTATCTTTATTATATAATTTTTTTTGGTTAAAAAATGTTTGATAATTTATTAAATCAAAAAGCTGAACAATTTCTCATTCAAGATATAAAAACCAATTCTTTACCAAATTCTCTTTTGTTTTCCGGACCGAAAAATTCCGGAAAATTTACTTGTGCTTTAGAATTAGCACGTGTTTTATCTTGTCGTGAACAAATAAAGGGTCAATGGCTTTGCACATGTCCTTCGTGCTTAAAGCACAAGGCACTTCAAAGTACGGATGTTATAATTGCCGGTAATAAAGATACTGCTTTAGAAATTGCCGGAGCAAAACAATCGTTACTTGAAGCATCATATAACAATGCAAGTTATTTACAAGCTGTGCGTTATCTTTTTATTAGAAGCGTACGTAAACTTACAAATAGATTTAGTCCAATTATTTGGGAAGGTGAAAAAGATATCGCTAAAATTTCCATTATTACCCAAACTATTGATGAATTACTTGAGGAAATGGATCCTTTGAGGCCGATATTACCAATGGAAAAACTAGAAAAAAATTGTGAAAAACTTTATGAGCAATGTTTAAAATTAGAAAGTAATTTTATGTATAACTCGTTACCGATTGCTCAAATAAGAAATATTTCTTCTTGGGCACGGTATACAATTGCTGAAGGTAAAAAATTAGTTATTTTAGAAAATGCTGATAAAATGCTTGAGAATGTTCGTAATGCAGTTTTAAAAATTTTAGAAGAGCCTCCTAAAGATTGTCTTTTTGTTTTGACAACAACGCGAAGAAGTGCAATAATTCCTACAATTTTATCACGTGTTCGAACATATAATTTTGTTGAAAGAACAGCCGAACAAAAAAAAGACTTGGTAGAAAGAATTTTTCATACTGATAATCCAAGCGTTGATGATTATTTATTGAGTTTTTTACCTGTTGAACCAACTGTTGTGCAAAATGTAGCAATTAATTTTTGGAATAATATAACAAAAGGCAAAATTGTTAATATAAATACCCTAGTTAATGATTGTAATAATTTTAAACCAAGAGTTTTATTACGACTTTTCTTTAATATTCTTTATCAATATCAAAAAAAATATTTGTTAAATATTACTGATGCAACGAAAAGTGCGGGAATGATTGAAAAAATGGTAAATATTTCTGCAAAATTACGCGATACATATGATAAAATAACAATATATAATCAATCACCAGAGTCAGCATTGGAAAATTTAGCAACCGAATTAATGAGGTGAACATAAAATGAGAGATTTTGTCAATATTGTTTCAAAAAAATTAGATAAACTTACTCAAAAGCAAATTGAAAATATTTTGGAAACAATGGCTGATGAAAATGACATGTTACAATCCGTTTTTAATAGTTTGGCAACAGGCTTACTTATTTGTGATAAAGATTGGCAACTTTTATACAAAAATAAAGCCGTTGACAGATTTATAACTTTTAATATTAGAAATGCAGAACTATTACATAATGACACAAAAGATATAATTCCAATTTGGAAAATTGTTGATGAAAAAAAAATTTCACTTTTTTTTCAGGAAGTTGCACAAAATAATAAAAATAATGTTTGTGAAGAATTTATAATTGATATGCCAAACGGTAATGCCCGGATAATAAATATTACAAATTTACCATTGGTTTTTAAAAGAAAATGGATAGGTTCAATATTTCAAATTGAAGATATTACTGAAAAGCGAAATCAAGAAATTTTGCTTCGTCGTATGGAAAATCTATCAAATCTTACTAATTTGGCGGCAAGTGTTGCTCATGAAATTAAAAATCCGTTGGGTGCTATTTCAATACATGTGCAATTAATGCAAAAAGCTATGAGAAAAGCACGTAAAGAAGGGGTTTTTCCACAAGAAAAATTTTGCGAAAAATATTTAAGCGTTGTTAATGAAGAAATTGAACGATTAAATAAAATTATAGTTGATTTTTTGTATGCTGTACGTCCAATTTCTGCTAATATTGAACCTGTTGATTTAGGTAAAGTGTTAGTAGAATTTAGACAGTTTTTGTTACCGCAGTGTAAAAGTAAAAATATTGATTTTACACTTGAAGTTGAAGAAAATCTATGTGCTGTAATGATTGATGAAAAACTTTTTAGACAAGTTTTGATGAATCTTGCACAAAATTCAATTAATGCATTAAAAAATGGCGGAAAATTTGGAATTAAGGTAACAAAAAAAGATGAATATATTTTAATTAGTGTTGCAGACAATGGTTGTGGTATGGACGAAGAAACAACTTCAAAGATTTTTGAACCATATTTTACAACAAAAACTACAGGAACCGGTTTAGGTTTAACAATGGCATATAAAATAATACGTGAATTTGGTGGTAATATTGAAGTTAAAAGTAAATTGGGTGAGGGGACTATTTTTATTATTACATTACCCGGTTGTCAAAGTAAAATGCCTAAGTTGGAATTTTTTGAGTAAAACTACTATATTTAGGTTTGATATAATCGGTTAAAGGATAAAATAATATGAAATTTAACATACTAATTATTGATGATGAAAAAAATATCCGCGAAGGTTTATCCGAATCATTAGAACTTGAAGGTTATAATACTTTTTTGGCAGAAAATGGCAAAGAAGGTTTGGAACGCATTGCTAAGGGCGATATTGATTTAGTTATCACCGATTTAAGAATGCCGGAAATATCCGGAGAAGAAGTTTTAGCTCAAGTTACAACTGAATCTCCCGGTCTTCCTGTAATTGTTCTCACAGGTCATGGCAGTATAGATAATGCAGTTGAAGCAATGCGAAATGGTGCATATGATTTTTTGACAAAACCGTTAAATCTTGATCGCTTGACTTTGATTGTAAAGCGAGCGTTACAACGTCGTGAATTAATTTTGGAACAAAGAGAATTACAAGCTGAGCTAAAAAGTAAAAAAACATTTGAAAATATTATTGGTACAAGTAATGAGATGCAAAAAGTTTTTCAAATGATAAAAAAAGTTGCTCCTTCAAAATCTTCTGTTTTAGTTACCGGTGAAAGCGGAGTTGGAAAAGAACTTGTCGTTAATGCCATTCATGACCTGTCTCCTAGAAGTAAAAACAGACTTATTTCCGTAAATTGTTCGGCTCTTTCGAAAGATTTGCTTGAAAGTGAACTTTTTGGTCATGAAAAAGGTTCTTTCACCGGTGCTCAAGGTATGCGACGTGGACGCTTTGAATTAGCACATGAGAGTACACTTTTTTTAGATGAGATTGGTGAAATTGATCAAAATATACAAGTAAAAATATTGCGTGTTTTGCAAGAAAAGCAATTTGAACGAGTTGGCGGTGAACGAACAATTGACGTTGATGTAAGAGTTATAGCAGCAACGAATCGTGATTTGGAAAAAGAAATCGAAAAAGGTAATTTTCGTGAAGATTTGTATTATCGGTTAAATGTTGTACACATACACATTCCGCCACTTCGTGAACGAAAGGACGATATTCCGCTTTTAGTATCTGCATTTTTACAAGAATTTGCAAAAGAAAACGGTAAAAAAATTGATGGCATCGATGTGAATGCTCGTGCTGCTTTATATAAATTCGATTGGCCGGGAAACATTCGTCAACTTCGTAACAGCATTGAAAGTGCTGTAGTTATGTGTGACGGTAATGTTATAACTTTGGACGATTTACCCCCTAGTATTCGTAATACTCATGAAGTTGATACAATAAAAGTTCCTGCCGGAATTACAATTCAAGAAGCTGAAAAAATTATTATTATGCAAAATTTGGCAATTCAAAAAGGTAATAAGTCAAAAACTGCAAATATATTAGGTATAGGCAGAAAAACATTACATAGAAAACTTGAAGAATATAAAGAAAAAAATTAATTATTTTTAAGCCATTTGTTCGGACTTAATCCTGTATTCTTTTTAAAAACATTTGAAAAATAATTTTGATTTGAAAAGCCAAGTTTTTCTGAAATTTCACTCAATTTAAAATTTCCGGTCAATAGCATCTTTTTTGCTTGTTCGATTTTTATTTTTTCATGTAAGGTTTGAATAGAAAGACCGGTAATTTCTTTAGTTTTTTTGCTTAAATAACTTTTGCTAACGGAAAAATATTTTGCCATTTTTTCAACATTTGTTGTCTGTCCAATTTCTTTTATCAAATAATTCGTAATTGATTCTGAAAGTAAAATATTTTTTTTTGAAGATATAGTTTTTTGTTGCGAATAAATTAATTTTGAAATTTCTTTGTCTGAAATAATGTCTTCATAATTATCTTCTTCATTTTTTTTATACATAGAATAAAATGCATTACTTAAAAGCATTCTTAAAACATCGTAATGAGCAATATTGCTTTTTTTCATTTCAAAAAAAGCATATCCAAAATTATAATCGGCGTGATGTAAAATCTCCAAGGTAATTGAATATCTACGATTATTTGGAAAAGCCTTTTTGGGAAATAAATGCGGTTCGAAAATTGTTTCATTTATTAAGTTGTTACTTTCTTCATGTTGTTCAGGATAGATTAATTTTATTTTTGGTGCCGGAAAATTAAAACTCATTTTTTCACTTAGTGTTAATACAACAAAAGAAACATCAAAAATTGTCAATTGATTTACCAAAACTTTTAATATTTCTTCGAATGATGTCGAGTTTGTAAAAGAAATGGCATGTTGTGTAATGTTATTTAATTCATATGGATTTTCTCTTGAAGCAATGCTTTCGTATTTTTGAAAAATAGAAACAAATGTTCTCATTTGATGAAATATATTTTCAATTTTTAGCACAGCCTCAATTCCATCATTTTTTAAAATTGGAATTAAAATATTACGGAATAACGTAATTGAATTATGAATAGCCTCGCTGTCTAAATGTTTATTTTTGTATTGATTCTGTAAAATATTTTGAAACCAATATAAAAGTTTACTTTCATCTTTTTGATTGTACATATCTTCGAAAAAATAATTAATTATTTTGTCAATTTCTTCATCACTATAATTTTGTAGAATATTTTTTGATTTTTCTTTTAGATATAGCCGTAGTTCCCTTTCTGAAATATCTTTAGAAAAAAAATTAATTGTTTCAAAATTAGTTTTACCAACTTTGTTAATACTATGTTCAAAGCATCCGCAACTTTGGCGGATAATTAGTGTTGGCTCAAAATATATTGTTTCATCTTGTTCTGTGTTTTTAGCGGATTCCTCATTAGCAATTTTATCAATTAGAATTTCAATTGCTCTATATCCTCTTTGATAATATGCAAGGTCAATTGTTGTTAAAGGTGAACGTGCAGAAATTCCTTCATACCAGTTATTAAATCCGGTAATAGCAATATCTTGAGGTACGGAAACTTTTTGTTCAGCAAGTTGTTCAATTACTTCAGCTGCAATAATATCAGTAGATGTAACAATAGCTTCAATTTCTTTTTTATCATGTATATTGTGATTTCTAATTAATTCATTAACTTTTTCTGAAATATGATTTTTGCCCATTGTTTTAGCCATATAAATTGAATTATCAATTTCTTTTAAACCATGTTTTTGTAATTCTTTTTTAAATGTTGCAAGTCTGTTCCAGTGTGGTGAAGAAGTGTCTGCACCAAAAAAAGCTAATTTTGTGTAACCGTGATCTTTGACTAAGTGATTAATTATTTGTTCAATTGCTGAAACACTGTTTATTTTTAAATGTGTAGAATTAGGAATATTCATATAACCAATGTCGACCATAGGGAGGGGAGAAAGTTCAGAAAAAGTTTTTATAATTTTATCTTCACTCATATAATCCCAAAAACTCGATGTCCAAGTTACAAGTCCATCAATGAAAGGTTTTTTCATAAATTTGAAATATTTTGTATAATTTTGAATAAAATTAATATCATCAAAAAGCGAATATTTTACAGCTTGTCCCATATTTATAAAATTAATATCATAATCTTCACATGCTTTCATCATGCCATTAATATATTCAAGCCCGATAAACGAACGTAAATCTGCGATACCTGCAAATCCAATTGTAAGACGATTTCCTGTTGATTTTTTTTCAGAAAGAAACTGTCGACGTGTAGAAAATTTCAAATTCATGTATAAATTATAACATATATACAAAAAATTACAATAAAAAACATTGAATATTGTAAAATTAATTGTTTTTTATAAAATATATACATTCTTAAAATATAAAATATTATTATTAATATAAATATAATTTATATATTGATATTTGAAACAACTATTGAAAATTTTTTTTTTTTAATATACAATTTGTTAATTTATAGAAATTTTAGCGAGGGATATTTTGTACGAGTCAGTTGATCCTAAAGTAAATTTTGCGGAACAAGAAGAGAAAATCTTAAAGTTTTGGGAAGATAATGAAGTTTTTAAAAAATCCGTTGAAAATCGAGAAGGTTGTAAAGAGTATGTTTTTTATGACGGTCCTCCGTTTGCCACAGGATTACCACATTTTGGCCATTTTATTCCTAGTACAATTAAAGATATTATTCCACGTTATCAAACTATGAAAGGAAAAAAAGTTGAGCGTCGTTTTGGTTGGGATTGTCACGGTTTACCTGTTGAAAATTTGATAGAAAATGAATTAGGCTTAAATAGCAAAACAGATATTGAAAACTATGGTGTAGCTAATTTTAATGAAAGTTGTCGTCATAGTGTTTTACGTTATACAAAAGAATGGCAACAAACAATTACACGATTAGGTCGTTGGGTTGATTTTCAGTATGATTATAAAACAATGGACCCTGATTACATGGAATCAATTTGGTGGGTTGTAAAAAGTTTGTGGGATAAAGGGCTCATTTATGAAGGATATTATATTTTACCGTTTTGCCCGCGTTGTTCAACAGTTCTTTCAAATCATGAACTTGCTCAAGGTGGTTATAAAGATGTTCATGATCCGGCAATTACTGTTCGTTTTAAAATAAAATCCGCTCCAAAAACTTTTTTCGATAATTCTGTTTCTGACGGTAAAACATATTTTTTAAGTTGGACAACAACACCTTGGACATTACCTTCAAATCTTGGTTTGGTTGTTGGTCCGGATATCGATTATGTAAAAGTAAAAGACGCAGATGAATATTATATTTTAGCTGAAAGCCGTCTTAGTGCATATTATAAAAGTGCTGATGAATACAAAATTGTATGGCAAAAAAAGGGTAGCGAGCTATTAGATATAACATATGAACCATTGTTTTCATATTTTGAAGAATATGCCGAACTTGGAGCATTCCGTGTATTTAATGCAGATTTTGTTTCAACTGAAGATGGAACGGGAATTGTTCACGCAGCCCCGGGGTTTGGTGAAGAAGACAATAAGGTATTCAAGGGAAGTGGTATTCCTATTGTTTGTCCTATTGATAATGAATGTAAATTTACAGATGAAGTTTCAGATTATATTGGACGTTTTGTTAAAGATTGTGACAAAGATATTATAGAACGTCTTAAAAACGAAGGAAAATTAGTTAAACGCGAACAAATTTTACATGCTTACCCACACTGTTGGAGATGTTCTTCTCCTTTAATTTATCGTGGAGTTGGGAGCTGGTTTGTTAAAGTAGAAGAAAATCGTGACAAATTAATTGAAGCTAATAATCAAATTACGTGGCAACCTGAACATATTAAAGCAGGTCGTTTTGGGAAATGGTTGGAAAACGCACGCGATTGGGCCATAAGTCGCAATCGTTATTGGGGAAATCCTATTCCGATTTGGAAGTGTCAAGACTGTGCTAAGATGATTTGTGTTGGAAGCCGTCAGGAATTAGCAGATTTATCCGGAACATATCCTGAAGATTTGCATAAGCATTTTGTAGATAATATTTTTATAAAATGTGAATGTGGTGGTACTATGAGTCGTATTCCCGAAGTTTTAGACTGCTGGTTTGAATCCGGTTCAATGCCATATGCACAACAACATTATCCTTTTGAAAATAAACAATATTTTGAAGAACATTTTCCTGCAGATTTTATTTCAGAGGGACTTGATCAAACTCGTGGTTGGTTTTATACATTGACTGTTTTAGCGGCTTTACTTTTTGAAAAACCTGCATTTAAAAATTGTATTGTAAGTGGACTGATTTTAGCTTCAGATGGAAAGAAGATGTCTAAATCCTTGCGTAACTATACTGATCCTGTCGTTGTTATGAATGAGTTTGGTGCTGATGCAATACGTCTTTTTTTGATGCATTCAACCGCTGTAAAAGCTGATGATTTAAAATATTCAGATGAAGGAGTTAGAGATGTTCTTAAAGGCATTTTAATACCGTTTTGGAATTCATACAGTTTTTACATTACATATGCAAATATTGACGGTGTTAAAGCCACAGGAACTGCATTTGAAAACGATAATCCGACAAATCCTTTAGATCGCTGGATTTTATCCGTTACTCAAAAATTAATAAAAGATACTACAGAAGCAATGGATGTTTATGATTTATCTAAAGCTATTGATCCAATCGTTTCGTTTATAGATCAATTAAATAATTGGTACATTCGGCGAAGTCGTCGTCGTTTTTGGAAAAGTGAAAGTGATACAGATAAAGCTGAAGCGTATGAATCATTATATTATGCATTAAAAACCTTTGTAAAAGTTGCTGCACCTGTTGTACCATTTATAACAGAAGCAGTTTGGCAAAATCTTCGTTGTACAGACGATCCTATTTCTGTTCATTTATGTGATTATCCGGTTTATGATGAAAGTAAGCGAGATACAAGTCTTGAGTTTAAAATGGATACAGTGCAAAAAGCTATTTCCATGGGAAGAAGTTTACGATATCAATATAATCTAAAAATTCGTCAACCTCTAAAAAGTGTCGAATTTGTAACTCTTAATCCTGAAGAAAAAGCCGTATTGTTTGAAATGGAAGAATCAATACGTGAAGAATTAAATGTTAAAAAAGTAGTTTTCCATGAAAGAGAAGACGAGCTTGTAGAATATTTAGCAAAAGCAAATTTTAGAACTTTGGGAAAAGAACTTGGTCCACTGATGAAAGCTGCTTCTGAAATAATTACACAACTTGAGCAAGCAACAATTCAGTCAATTTTAGAAGGTTCTACAATTAGTGTTGATGTTGAAGGTAAAACAATTGAATTAAATTCTGAAAAAATCATTGTAGATCGTTTGGAAAAAGCAAACTTAAAAGTTGTAAATGACGGAACACTGACAGTTGCTTTAGATTCTGAAATTACCGAAGAATTAAAACTTGAAGGATTTGTTCGTGACCTTGTTCGCGGAATTCAAAATCTTCGTAAAGAAATGGGCTTATCTGTAACAGACAGAATTCGTATAGAACTATCCGGTAGTGGTATATTAAAGAATGCTTTTGAAATGTTTGCTGAATATATTAATGGAGAAACACTTTCTGTTGAAACCATATGGGTGTCGTCATTGGAAGACGGAAAGGATATTGAAGCAGGAAACGAAACCTGGAGGGCAAAGATTAGTCGTGAATAGAAGAATTGCTTTTTTTGTAATTATTGTAATTCTTCTACTTTTAGGATTTTCCGGCTGTGTTTCAGTATTGCCGGAACATCCTGAAAAAAATTATTTATCATATTTTTCATCTAATAATGATTTATATGTATATTTTCCTGTTAAAAATAATGAGACGTTTGTAAAGTCAGTTGCACAAAATTTATTTAAGCAACTGTCTGATTCCGATATTGAAAAAATTATAGCAAGAACAAATTATGTTTTTTTTGCTACTTCATCATTAGAAAAAAAAGATAATTTAACAAAAAATTTTCAATCAATTGTTGTTGGAAATTATCCAAAAATATTTGTAAAAAATTCATTAAATGAAAAAAATGGTTGGCAAAAAAAAGATAATTATTATGCACATAACTCAGGAATAAATTTATATTTTTCTCAAAGTGGAAATATTTATATTTCAACTTCTAATCCTACAAATATAAATGAACAAAATAAAAATAATGCTCAAATTTATTTTTCGGATCAAATTAGTTATCTTGTGACAAATCCGTCTCTGTTTATTGATTTATTTTTGGGAAAAATTAATTTACCCATTTCAGAAATATTTGGTGTTTTAACAAAATTTAATAATGATGAATTTTACACTGATGTTATTTTAAATTTTTCGGATAATCGTGCAATAAAACCGGCAACATTGATTTTAAAAATTGCAGGAATTGAAAATGAAATAATTGAAACAAATGAAAAAAAAATTAAACTTAAAAACATAAAAATAAAAAATGAGGTACTAAAAAACTTTTTTTATAAATAATTTTTCACTGGAATTTAGGAGGAAATATATGAATTCAAGGATTGTTCTAAAAGCAGAAGATTTGGATGGTTATCTTACAGATAAAGATAATGAATATCTTGCACGTATGGATGCACTTTACGAAAGAGTAATGAAATCTTTTCAAATTATTCAGTCAGGAGGTTTTAGCTCAACAATAGCACAAGAGGAAAAAAAAGTCATTGATATATTCAATGAAATGGGGCATATTATGCAAGAAATTTGCAACGAAGTTCCTTCATTAAAAGTTTTTTCTTTTGTGACAGAAGAAGAAAGCCATGCAGAAGCTAGTCGTGTAATTGCAAAACTCCGAGATATAAAAACGAGTCATGAAGAATTTATGTATTATTGTCAACGTGCATATGAAATGCTTTTTCGCTTGGCATATACAGGAAATCATAGTGCAAATAAAAATTATCTTGTAGTAAAAACACCGGTAACAGTTCCTGTACAAAATTATTCAGTTCACAAAATTCCCGATATAGATATTAAAATTGAAAATTCTGTAATGTGTGTAATGTTACGTGGTGCACTTTTACCATCAATGATTATGTCAAAAGAAATTGAAGAGTATTCTTCACATGGATATGTAACTCCTTTTGCTCTTTTTAAAATTAAACGTGATGATACAAAAAAAGAAAAAAATATGGAATATATTTTAGATTTAAAAAATTCTTTTTATAATTTAGATGAGCTTGATGGTAAAGATTTAATTTTTGCTGATCCAATGAATGCAACAGGTGGTTCTCTTGTTACTGTTGTAAAATATATTCAAAATCAAGGTATTAAACCAAAGTCTATTAAATTTTTTAATGTTATTTCTGCATTAAAGGGAAGTTTACGTGTTGTTCGTGCTTTGAACAATTGTACATGTTACACATTGTGGATGGACCCTGTGTTAAATTCATCTGCATATATTATGCCGGGGCTCGGTGATGCCGGTGATCGTCTAAACGGTCGTGACACTGAAGATTCATCACGTAATATTATTCAGCTAATTGCAGATTATGGTGTTCATATAAATGGATTATATCGATCACAACTTAAAAAAATTGAACAAACAGTTTTAGGCACAATGTAAGGAAGTATAAATGCGTCAGAATTTATCAAAAGTTTTGATTAGTATTCTAATAATAATTAATTTATTATTAGGCTGTACATCTAATAATTTTTCTGCAGAAAAGCAAGCTGTTTTAGATAATATTGCCGGAGAGTATTATCAAATTGCTGAAGAATATGTAAAATTAAAAAAATATCCTAAAGCAATTGAATATTATTTAAAAATTGAAAATATTACTGATTATACAAATTCTGTTCGCTATAAACTAGCTCGTTGTTATGCTATGAATTCAGATTGGGATAATGCCACTAAGATGTATAATTTATTGCTTGAAAGCGATTCTGAAAATATTTCTCTTCTTTGTTCATTAGCTTACGTTTATGCAAAAAATGCTAAATTTGAAAATGCAAGTTTAATTTATGAAAAATTAATTTTAAAAAATGAATACGATCCAAATATTTTAAAAAATTATATTCTTGTTGAAATTGCTGCTGAAAATACTGAAAAGGTTGAACGTTTAAAAACTTTATTTCGTGAAAAATTTCCATTAGATGATTCAATTAATAAACTTGCTGAAGATGCTCAAAAAATTGTTGATGATATAAAGAAAAAACAAGCAGATGAAAAAGCTAAAAAAGAAGCTGGAAAAAATAAAAAAAATAAAAAAAATGAAACAAATGAAACAAATGAAAGTAATGAAAAAGTACAAAATACAAATCTTGAATTAAATAAATCAACAGAAAATACTGAACAAGAAAATTTCGAAAAAGAAATTGAAGAAACATATTATTATGACGAAGAAAATACATCATCAAAACATTCTGATGATGCCGGAGAAACATAATAATTAATTTTATTGTTCGGCTATAAACTGTCGGTATTTTTCAGGATTAACTTTGAACGCAACAATCGGAACTTTATTTTCATTAAAAGCTCTTATTACAGCTTGTTCAGCTTCATTAATAATTCTTTGTGCAGGTACAAGTCTTAGACTCCGCGTTGAAATTCCAATGGCAATTTTATTTTCATTAATATTAAATGTTTTGTCAAATCTAATTTTGTTAAATAAATCTTCGCTTAAAGTCATTGCCTTATCAATATCTGAATTTTCTAAAATTATTGCAATAGAATTATCAATTAGTTCAAATATTTTTAGATCATTATTAACATTATCATTTAAAAATAATTTTAAATGATTGATATTATTTAAATTCGGTTTTTCAAATTTAAATATAATAACTGCTAAATCTTGTTCAGATGCAATCGATTTTTCTAATTCAATACTAAGCTCATTTTCAAAACTAGAAACATTAGGTTCGATATTATTTTTATATGTATTCATAGTTTGAACAGGAATATAGTTTTCTTGAATTTCTTCTAATTGTTCAATTTGTTTATCTTCTTCAAAAGATAAAATATCATCAACATTATTTTTATAAATTGGTAGTTCTTCAACTATATGTTCATCATCCTTAATATTTGATTTTTTTTCAATATAATTTTCGACTAATTGCGAATCATTTTTATTGTCAACAACTAAATTTTGTTTTTTAGTAAATAAAATTAAAATAAATGTTATTATGGTAGAAACTAAAATTAAAATAAAAAGTATTTTTGCATGATTAAAAATTATATTTCTGTTCATAACATAAATTGAACAAGAAAGAATTGCAATCGAATTATCATAAAAGTTTATAGATTTACTGAAAACTTGAGTTGTAATATTATAATTTATCAATGATTCGTCATGTGGATATGTAAAAAAAATTTCATTATTATTAGAAATTGATAATTTAGCAATTGAAGGATTTTCGTAAATAAGTAAATCCAAAGCCATTTGCATTTGCTTAAAATCATTGTTTTCAATAATAGATTCTATTTGTTTTATGATTATTTCAAACGAAAATGCAGCCTTAGATTTTTCTGTTTTTGCAGAAAGGGACAAGGAAACTACAAACCATGCAACTGAGAGAATAAAAATTGATAAAATAATAATTGAAAAAAAATTAATACTTTTTCTTGTCATAATATCTTAGTATAAAATGCAATCAAATTTTTTGCAATATTGTTCGCTAAAATCTTTGATTTTTTTTTATAACTCCATGTTAATAATGGTATTAATAAAAATGATTTTTCACATTTTAATTCATATTCAATTTTTTTTAAAAATTCAATTAAATGTCTTTTTAAAAAAATTCTTTTGTTTTTTTTAAATTTTATATTATTATTTGATATATCAATTTTTATATTTTTATTTATTTTATTTAAATTTAGTAAATTTTCTGTAAAACTATAAAAATTACAATTTGAACCTTCAATATAATTTATTAGAGAATTTTTATATGTTTGTAAAATTTTAGAGGTTTTTATTTCTATATTTTGATTACCGAATTTGACGTTAAAAAGTTCTGTTCTAAACATTAATTTAGAAAATTGTGTTTCAAAATTATTAAGTTTTGATTCATTACTATGATATAATTCATCAAAATATGTTCCTTTTGCATAAGCTTTATTAAATGGATATGAAAAATCCGTGGCAATAAGCTCAATATTTTTAAATTGTAATTTATTTGCTAAATCACATGCTGCAATTGTAACAGTTCCACTTCCTGAATTAATTTTTAAAAATTGTTCTAAATTATTTTCTTTTAAATAGTAATTTAAGAAATTACAAAGAGGGTGGTTGCTTACAGTTAATAATATTTTACAATCGTTTTTAATAGCTTGTTTTAATATGCTTGAGTTTCCACAAATGTCAACGCATATAATTGTATTTTTATTAAATCCTTCCATAGTATGATTACTTGAAAGATATTGTGCATCAAGAGAAATAAAAATATCGGGGATAATATTATTTTTTTTTAGGACTTGATATGCAGTGTCTGTTGAAATAATAAAAGAATTATTTTTATTTTGTTTTAAATATTCAATTGAAAAATCAAGTGTTGGACCAGCGGCAATAATTTTTGTAGAGGTCTTATTATTTATTTCAATTTGATTTATAGAAATAAAATTATCTTGATTTTCAAAAAAAATAAATAAATTTTTTAAAAAATTATTAAACCATAGTTTTCCAAAATGACTTTGTACAGAAAAATCTGCTTTTACTTTTTCAATAGCATTATTTATTTTTAATTGAATTATTTCACTAATATCTGAATTATAATTAATCCATGAACGTAAAGGTTTAAAAAAAATATTTCCGTCTAAAATAGGAATATAATTTTCTAATATCTTTTGTTCTAAATTTTCAACTGTTGATAAAATTATATTTGCATTATCTTTAATTTTTAAGTATTCATTAGTAAACAATTTATTAAATAAATCTTCTTCATGTTTTTCAATAATTAAAATTTTATTTTCAGGAAATAATTTTATAAATTCAAAAATATGATAAGCATTTGCAAAACCTGTTGTAATAAAAAAATATTTTCCTGTTATGTTTAAATTTTTAATAAAATTTTCTGCTTCAGTTTTTGGAGAATATTTTGAAAACATTGGCATATTATTTTTAAAACATACGACTTTATTATTATCTTTAGAAAAAATTAATTTATCATAAATTGAATTGTTATTTTGCATTTTGTTTCACCATAAAAATTAATTTTTCAATAAATTTAATACTTTTTGATTTCATATTTTCAAAATATTTTTTTTCATTATATTTTTTATAAAGAACATATTCTGCTGTTGCAATTTGTTCTAAAAGCAAATATGTTGATTCTGTTAATAAATTATTTTTTTCAATTTCATTTTTAGCATATGATAAATAATCAAGTAAAATATTACATCTTTGTTTTTTTTCTAAACAAGAAGTTTTAAAAAAATAATTTTCATTATTTAAATTAAATTTATGAGAATTATTTATATTCAAAAATTGTTCAAAATCAATGTCTCTTAAAGGAGATAAATCTATTTTAGAAATATTATTTTCAATAATTCGGTAAAATCTTTTATAAAAATCTTTATTTTGATTTTTAAACCATGAAGCATAAATATCTAATGAACCTGAATTTTTTTCAGAGTTAATTAATCTTGTTGGTAGATTTGAAATTCTATAATCACTTTGTGAATTAATTTTTTCGAGTTCGTTCGGTTGAGTATGTTGAAAAGATTTTGATGAAGTTAAATCAAGTCCGATTATGCCTACGTTTTGTTTTGTTAAATTTAAAGCAAGCTCAACAGCAGTTCCCGAAACAGTTCCGTTTCTTTTTGTTTGTAAACAATTTATATTGCATCGTGATAAAATATCATATTCAATTCCGTCATTATATGTTAAAGGAACAATAGAACAATTTGATAATGTTTTTTTGGGAATAGCACTTTCTGCAGAAATGGCAATAGGAATATTTTTAATCATTTGAACATGTTTTTTAGCCCAATATCCTCCATCTGTTGATATGCATAAATCAGGAATTATATTATGATAAATAAGTGTATTTACACTTGATGAAACTGCTATTAAAAAAAAATTTTCTCTGTATTTATTTAAATTATGTAAATTATTTTTCAAGCTTGGACCAGATGCTATAATAATTATCGGTTTAAAAATTTCATTTAGTGAAAATGTTTTTAAATCTGAAGAGCAAAAAATAAAAATATTTTTTATCCAACGTTGGTTGAAAAAATTTTTTGTTCCTAAAATATCGCGTGAAAAATTTACAATTTTTTTTATTCTATTCCAAGTTTCAAAATGTTTTTTTTCAAAAATTTTTTCACTTGGTTTCCATGATAAAAATAGAATTCTAGAAAAATTATTTTCATTGATAATTGAATCTAATTTTTCTATATTATAAATTACATAATCAAATAGTGAATCAAATTTTATAAAGTCATTTGAATAACGAATGGCAATTAATTGTGTGTTTGGAAATCTTTGTCTAAAAAAATCGGCACAATAGGAAATACCCGGTTCTGTAATTATTATCATTTCAGGTATAAAATTATATTCAATAGAATTGACAAATCTTTCTGCTTCTTTTATTGGATTATATGATGAGTGTAAATATATATTATTTATAGAATATGTTAACAAACCGTTTCGTGCAACAGAAAAATTTGCATTCACTTTTTTTTAGTCCTTGCAAATAAAATTTTTGATATCATTCAATGTTGAACAAATTCCTACAAATTTTATTTCAATATCCGATTGTTTTGATTCCGGATAAATGTTTTTTAATGTTATTAATAATTGATATTTATATAATTCAATGTCAATTTCATCTTCTGTAAAAAGAACAAGTTTAATATTATTTTCGTCTTGAACAATTATATCTGAATTATTTACAGTTTGTTTAATATCATTAAATAGTTTTTTTTCTTTATCCGAAATTAATAGAAGTGTCGCAATTTTATTTGACATTAATGAGTGGATTATTTTTTCATCTATAATTTCATTTTTTATAAAATAAATAATATCTTTTTCAATTTCATTTAAATTTTTTGAAATGTTTTCATTATTATTATATACAGGTAAAAACAAAATATATTTGTCAGAAAGTTTTTTTACATATATTTTTTTAATATCATTTTTGTCTTTATTACTTAATAATTGTAAAACAGAAACTAATTCGTCATTTTCAAAACATATCCACGAATTTTTTTGTAAAGTTCCATTCCAAAAATCTGATGTGGAAATTGATGTGCTTTTTGTTTCATTATCAAAGCCTGATTCAAATTCTAAAAAAAACTTTGAATTATTTTTAACAAATAAACCAATTTTATCTAGAAAATATTTTTTTTTAATTAAATCCATAGGGGAGAAATTCGTTTTTAAATATAATTCTGCTTTATTCAGAAGACCGTCAATTTGGCCTTCCGAATAATATTTTTGCATAACGTAACTTAATAGCCCCATATTAAGATAATCCTAATTCTTTGAAAAGTTTTTTATACGTTTCAAAGTGTTCAGATTTTGCAAATTCTGCAATTTTCTCTTCGGGCAAATCTTCTAGCAATTGATCCATATATGAAAGAACTTGTTTTACTTCTTGTTTTAAGCTGTCATTCATATTATTTTGTGTAGTTAAAGTTTGAGATATATCTTTATGTTCAACGTCTTGAATTGTTTCTGAGTTTAATTCATCATCAAAGAAAAGTGATTCCGTTGTATCATCAAATTCCATATCGATATCTTCATCAAATGCTTGAATGTCTGAGTCATCAATTTCAATAAAGTCATTATTTTCATTGGAGTCTTCTATTAAATTTTCCGATGAAGATTCAACAATTATATTATCAATCGCTGCACTTTCTTGTGTATCTGTTTCAACTTCGTCAGTGTCAAGTGAAAAATCCAAATCATCAAGTGTAGGTTCAACTAAATCATTATCGACAAAAGTAAGTGTATCATCTGTTGCAAAAGAATCTTGCTCATATTCGTCTGCTTGTTCAAAAAGCTCAGATGTTTCACCTATTGAGTCAATAATGCCTACTTCATTTTCATGTTCATCTATAATTTCTTCTGTAATTTCATTAAAGTCATCAGATGAAATTATTTGTGTTGACTCATCTTCAATATCTTCTTCTAAAGTATCCGCATTAAATTCTTCGACATCATCAAGACTAAATTCATCATCTTCTTGAGTTGTTTTATCAAAACTTGATTCATCTTCAGTAAAATTTTCTGTGATAAAATCTGCATTTTCAAGAATATTATTTAGTTCATCACCTGAAAGTGCAATTACTTCATCGTCAATGTCATCAAAAAAACCACTAGAACTTGATGAAGTATTATCTGTTGTTTCAATAATTGAATCAGTTGGAATTTCAGCAAAATTAGTTTCACTTGATTTTAATAAATTAAATTCATCACGTAAGCTAATAAATTCATTTCTAAGAGCAGAAATTTCATTGACAATTTTATCAAGTAAAGCTCTGTTCATATCGTCCATTTGATTCTCCTGTGCAGTATCAATTTCATTGGAAATGTCTTCTGCTTGTTCAATAATTTCTTCAAGTTCATCATCTTCTTGAGCGTCTATGACATTTTTGTTGATAAAATTATAACTTGTATCTTCAGAATTTTCAAGTTCATTTTTTAATTGATCAATTTCAGGAGAATCAAATAGTGAAACATCTTCAAGTTCTAAATTATCCATTGTAGAGTTTTCGTTTGATTCTTCTTCGACAATATCATCATCTAATGAAACTGAAATATCAAAATCGGTTGTAGTTTTCATTGCTTTTTCTGTGGGCTTATTATCTATAGCCGGAGCTTCCGAATCTAATGAAGAAAGCAAATCATCATAATCTGATACATCATCAAATTCAACAGAAAGAGTGTCATTTGATTCAGGATTTTTTTCTTCTATAACGGCAACATCTTCAAAGGTAACTTCTTTTTCCGGAATAGTTTCATTTTCGTCAACAATATTATCAAAAAAATCATCAAAATCTTCAATGTCAATTGATTCTGAACTTTCATCAGATGATTCAATTTCTATATTGTAAATATCGTCCATCGGGTCGGTAATTGAAGAAACAGAAAGTGAATCATCAAATTCCAAATCAATATCAATTGGAGCTTCATCAATAATTTCATCATTTTTTTCTGCTTTTGGTGACTCATCATCACTCATAAATGCGTCTAAATCAATTTCTCCGTCTGAAAAATCACTAATTGAAATTTCTGTTGTTTCGCTTTTTGAATCTGAATTAAAATCATCGGAATCTAAAAATTCATCAATTGAAATTTCAGCGTCTTCTATTATTGTATCAGAAGATATTTCTTCTTTGACATTGGGGGTATCAACAAAAGAATCGGCTGAAGTAATATTATTTAATTCATCTAATGAAAGTGTTGTTTCGTCATCAAAAAAATCTATATCTTCAAAGTCGCGAGGGGCATTTCTTACCCATATACCATAACGTTCCAACTCTGACGTGTCATCAATGGTTTTGTCCATTTCAAATTCATTATCAATATTAAAAGACATAATATCTCCTTTTTAGTACTGCGAATGGCAAAATATTCTATTTGTTCACTACATTATCGGCACTTATAATAAAAAAGTACACAAATATTTTGTTAATTATATCACGTTCTTTTAATTCAGAAAATAGCAAAATGGTCGATAATATAATTATTATGAATAAATTTCACTTTTTGCTTTCAGTTTTTATTGGAACTTTTATTTATGTTATGATTTCATTTTGTTTTGGCTCTAATGGATTATGGGCAGAATCTCAATTAAAAGAACAACGTAATATTTTATCAATGCATATTAATGATTTGTCCAAACAGCAAGAAAGCTTAGCGGTAAGTTATAATGCAATTCAAAAGGATAAAGATGTAATTGCATCATATGCAAGAAAAATCGGTTATGTTGCCGATAATGAAAAGATTATTAAAATTTCAGGCTTACCGACAATTTATGACTTGAATGAAAAAGTTGAAAAGGGATATTTCAAAATTGCACCAAAATATTTTCCGGAATGGATATGTAAAGTTTGTGGATTTGTTGTTTTTTTTGTAATTAACTTATTATTAACATTAAAAAATATTTTAAAAAAATCATACAAAGTGATTAATACAAATGGTTCGAATATATAAAAAAAATTTTTTTAATATTCTTAAAATTGTTTCATTGTTAAAAAAAGGTAAGGTTGGGGTAATTCCGACAGATACTGTTTATGGAATCAGCGGAAAAGTGCCCGATACTGAAAAATTAATTTTCAAAATTAAAGGTAGAATTCCCGAAAAAGCATTTATTCAATTAATTGCAAAGAAAAAAGATATAAGTAATTATACAGATACTATCATTCCTAATTCAATTCTAAAACATTGGCCGGGTCCTTTAACAATAATTGTAAAATTAAAATCATCCGAAAAAAGTGTAGCTTTTAGATGTCCTGCAGATAGATGGCTTAGAATATTACTTAATTTTTGTAAATTTCCTCTTTATTCAACTTCAGTAAATAGAACAGGAAGTGAATTAAAAACAAATATAAAAGATATTGTTAGTGAATTTTCTAATGAATTAGATTTTATTGTTGATTCCGGCGAACTAAATAATTTACCATCGACAATTGTAGATTTGACAGGCAAAGAACCTAAAGTTTTGAGGCAGGGGATAATTAAAATAGATTAATCTTGTTTTCTTAGTGCTTGATTTTTTCCAAAGTGTATAATTGAAAAAAACAAAACACCCATTATGTAAACTGTAATTAATAAAGCCATAGATGTTAAACGTCCAAGCCATAAAGAAAAAATCAAAAAAGTGCAAATTAATATTTGTAATAATATTATAATTCCTAAAGTTATTCTTTTTGAAAATCCAAGTAAAAGTAATTTATGATGCAAATGAAATCTGTCCGGACTGTTTATTGGGCGATGTTCTCGCAAGCGACGCCAAATTGCCGCTATTGTGTCAAATATTGGAATAAGTAAAATAGCAATGGCATAAGGTAAAGAAACAAAAGATGAAGTTTTTGTAACAGTTAATGGAATAATTGCTAAAGCAAAACCTAAAAATTGACTTCCGCCATCACCCATAAATATTTTAGCATTTGGAATAGGTAAGTTATAAATTAAAAAACCACAAATAGCACAAGCTAATGTAATGCATAAATAAAAGGCACTCATGTTAGCATCATAATAAGCAAAAATGCCAAATGTTAAAGCGGAAATTAAGGAAATGGATCCTGAAAGTCCATCAAGGCCGTCAATCAAATTTATGGCGTTTGTAATTCCGATTATCCAACAAAAAGTAAGAGGATATGTAAAATAACCGAGATTTATCGTCCAATAACCGATAGAAATGTCTTTAAATTTAAAGCCACCAATAATAACTAGAGATGCCGCAATAATTTGTGTTAAAAGTTTAATTCTGGCTTTTAGGTTTTTTATATCATCTATGATACCCATAATTATAATTAAAAATGCGGCAGGTATTAAAAACCAAATATTCTGTTCCATTCCCTTGAAAACATCAGTTTCAAAAATTAAATAAATGATTGCTGAAGCAAAACCAAGTAAAATTCCTACTCCGCCAAGCCTTGAAATTTGTCCGCTATGAATTTTTCTGTCATCAATTTTATCATAAAGATTAAATTTTTTAGAAATTAAAATCATAAGTGGTACAATAATTGCAGAAACAAAAAAAGATATTAAAATAGGAATTAATTTTTTCACTAATTTTTCTCCGTTATTTTTTAATCATTTAAACTATATCACAACATAATTAATAAAACAATATTTTAAGATAAAAAATTATTATTTTTTTACCGATAATATTTATATGAATAAAAAGAAGGCAAGATTTTTTTGTGAAAATTGTAAAAGTGAAGTAAAAAGTAATGCACGTTTTTGTAATAAATGTGGTAAATTTTTTGTTTCAGTTAGATGTCCTAAGTGTGGGAAATCCGGTCCTCAGAATATCTTTGTTAAAGGATGTCCTCAATGTGGTTATGCAACTACACAAAGAAAAACGCAAAAAGAACATAGTTTCGTTTTTCCTAAAACTGAAGTTTCAAATGACGGTTTGCCATATTGGATTTATGTAATTGTTATCGGTGTTCTTATTGGTTTGATTTGGTTTTTATTAAATTCAATAAATTAATTATTTTAGTAAACAAAGTTCTAAACATTGATTTGTGTTTCGAACTTGAGAACGCATTGTTTCAACAAATTTTCCTGTTTTTAATGTGCAATTTGGAATGATTTGATCTATGTATAGTTTTGAAAGAACATTCATATCCGAAGGCACAAAAACCAAATCGGGATAGTCAAATTTAACAACTTTTCCTGTAACTATTTTGTTTGTATCAGGTTCTGTTAAAATAAATTTTATATCATCTAACGATGGAACATTAAGATAATCAATATTATTTTTTTCAGGTACTTTTACAACTAAAGTTTCAATTTTTTTCTCATAAGTATTTAAAGGTTTATTTTCTTTTGACTCATTAATTATTTGTGGAATTTTTAAATCTGTCTGTTCTTTTGTTTCTTGATTTTGTTCAATTGTTTTTTCATTTATTTCATTATCTATTTTTAATTCTTCTGTGGAGCGAACAATTTTTTTAATATTTAAAATTTGTGCTTTTTCTTTTTCTTCATCTGTGAAATCTTCAGGTACTACAAGAATTATTTTGGGCTTATATTTTAAGACATTGCAAGAAACAAACTGTACAAAAGTTTTCCAGTGTCGAGGATAATCAAGTGCACTTAAAACAACAATTTGCGGTTCAATTTCTTCAACATTGTCTAATGCCTTCATAAGCCAACGGTATTTTATTACTGAATAACCTTGTTTTGAAAAAAAATCTGAAAAATTTTCCATTATGAAATCTGTTTCTGCAACTATTAAAACTTTCATTCAGCCCCCAGATTTTCTACACTATAGTTATAAATGAGCCAAATGTCGTCGCGTTTTCTAACAAAGTAAGTATATCTTTTTTTTTCACGAAACGTATCATATTTAAACCATTGTATCACAGTTACTGTTCCTTCTGTTTTTGTATATGTTGTTCTTTCTACTTCAAAACTTTCAGGAATAGCAACAATATCGGAGTCAATGCGTTTTTGCATCAAGTCTATTTTATAGTTTGTAATCATTCGTTGTCTTTCTTCCGCAGACAATGTTCTGTATTTTCTGTTACGCACAGGTTCATTCATGAGCATTTGTTCAATATCAAAATATAAAAAATACGGATCCCATTGATTATTTTGGCGTGCAATGATTGTACGTTCAACGACAATATCAGGGCTTACAGCTTCAGGTGTTAAGATGTTGTAATTTTTTCTTTCAACAGCAATTGAACCGGCGGCAGTTGCATTTGGAGAAGGCTTTATGTCTAATGTTAATCTATTAGATGTTAATTTTGTCAATCGTGATTTATATAATTCAGGATAAAATAAAACTTCAACATAATATAAGCTTGGAGATTCAATATTAATATAATCTTTTAAATTTTCAACAAATGAATATTCCTCATTACTTTCAAGAGCAATTTCACGAAAATATACTGTGCGATTTGTGGTTCGTTTTCTAATAATTGTATCTGTTTTTTCTAAAGATGTATTTTTAGTAGTAAAAGCATTAAAATCGATGCTGAACATTCTGTCATCTGCTAATTTAAAACGTAATGTTTGCGGACCTTTGTTTGCAACGGTTATATGTACAAAAATAGGATTGTCAACAGAACTTCCAGGATAGTACATAGTTTTATTGTAAAATTTTACACGAATTTCTGCACCTGCAAAATCATCATTTAAATTTTGAGCCATAACAGAACTTGAAATAATTACAAAAAGAAATATAATGAATGCAAGACGTTTCATAAGAATCTCCTTACGGTTTTTCTAATTTAGTTTAAAACTATATTACATTATCGGACACTTTAAATGAATACCTTACTTTCAAAATATTTGCAAGATATTTTTAATGAACTTAATACTAATAATGCAATATATCCTCGTGAAATTGAAGGCTTGACAGGAAGTTTACAAGGCTTTTTTTCCGCTAATTTTCTTTTACACTATATCAAAAAACAAAGTGGAAAAAAAGAGATTTGTGCAGATTTAATTGCAATTGTTCCAACAGAAAAAGATGCTCAAGACTTTGCCATAGATTTACGTACTGCAGGAATTGAAGAAATTCGTTATTTTCCGTGGTGGGGCATGGTTCCATACAGGAATGTACCAAAAGGAGCTGTTATTTTTGGTGAAAGAATTGCAGCATTATCTGATTTGGTAAAAACTAAAACAGGTAGAAGAGCTAATTCTAAACCACGTGTTTTTATTGTTACTCAAAGGGCGGCACTTTCTCCGGTGCCACCTCCGGAGTACGTTGAAAGTTTACTATTTTATTTGGAAAAAAAACAAACATTTGATAGTATACAATTGGCAAAAAAATTAATTGAACATGGCTATATACGTGTGCCACGTGTAACTGTTCGTGGCGAATTTGCACTTCGCGGTGAAGTATTGGACATTTTTATGCCTGGCGAAGATGTTGCTCATCGTATTGTTTTTGATTTTGATGAAATAGCACAAATTAAGAAATTTGAAACTGAAACACAAGTTTCTTGCGGTGAAGTTGATTCATTACAGATTTATCCAATGAAAGAAGTTATATGGACAGATGAACTTATTGAAAAACTTGAAAATAATTTAAAAAAACATAGTGTTTTAAAAGAATATATAGAACACTTAACTGAGGGACTTTTATCTGAATTATTAATCAATCGATGTAGTGACGGAGAAGAACTTTTTTATCCGTTAGTTTTTGACAAACAATATAGCATTCTTGATTATATTGGTAAAGATGTACCTGTATTTTTTATTGATTATGACCGTCAGGATAATGCTCAGGAAAGTTTTGACAGAGAATTTTCCGGTATGTATAAACGCACTTTTCTTGAACGCCCCGTTCCATTACCTAATGACTTGCTTTTATCATTTAAAGATTTGGAAAATTCACATAATAAACGTCTTTTATTTCGTTCAATTCACGGAAAAGAAGTAACTGAAAATGAACGATTCTTTGTTGATAGTGAACAATCCACAAGTTTTTTTGGTAATATAAATTATTTAAAAGAAACACTATCTGATTTATTTGCTGATAATTGGAAAGTTATAATTTATGCTGAAAGTGAAAATCAATCGTTACGTATTAAAGAAATTTTAAAGGATTTTTCACAACAAAAATATTTTCAAATTTTGCCTTTAGGAATATCAAGTGGATTTAAACTGCCGGAAATTAAAGTACTGATTATTCATGAAAATGAAATTTTTGGTAGAAGAAAGCATGCTCCGCGTTCCGTGAAACAAGTTAAAAGTGCAGTTATTGATACTTTTGTGGAGCTTAATCCGGGCGATTATGTAGTTCATGTAAATTATGGCATTGGACTTTTTAAGGGTATTGAGCGCGTAAAAACAAGTTCAAATGAAAGAGATTATATAAAACTTTTATATGCTGATGAAGAAACTGTATTTATTCCTATTGAACAAGTTAATCTTGTTCAGCGTTATATCGGTAATGAAGGTAATTCTACTTGCTTAGATAGAATAGGTTCAAAAAGTTGGGAAAATCGTAAAAATAAAGTTAAAAAAAGCGTAGAAGATATTGCACAAAAACTTATTGATTTATATTCAAAACGAAAAGCAGCTCGCGGTTTCCCTTTTCCTAAAGATGGTGAGTGGCAAATTGCTTTTGAGGCAGCTTTTCCATATACGGAAACTGATGATCAATTAATTGTTGCCAAAGAAATTAAAGATGATATGGAAAAAGATGTCCCGATGGACCGTCTCGTTTGCGGAGACGTTGGTTATGGAAAAACTGAAATGGCAATGAGAGGTGCTTTTAAGGCAGTAATGGGTGGTAAACAAGTTGCTTTTTTAGCACCTACAACTATTTTAGCTGAACAGCATTATGAAACATGCAAAGAACGTTTTGAAAAATTTCCTGTAACAATTGCACAAATGTCAAGATTTGTCAGTAAAGCGGAGCAAAAAAAAATCCTGGATAAATTATCACGCGGTGAAATTGATATTCTTGTGGGCACTCATAGAATTATACAAAAAGATGTAATTTTCAAAGATTTGGGTTTAATGATTATTGATGAAGAGCAACGTTTTGGTGTAAAAGATAAAGAACGTCTTAAACAGCTTAAGACAAATATTGACTCACTTGCAATGAGTGCCACACCTATTCCACGAACACTTCACATGAGTTTGCTTAAAATTCGTGATATGAGTCTTTTGTCTACTCCTCCGCAAAACCGTCAAAAAATTGAAACGGTAATTGATGAATATAATGATGACAGAGTCGCCGAAGCAATTCGTCGTGAAGCTGAACGTGCAGGACAAGTTTTTTATTTGCACAATCGTGTTGAAAGTCTTGAAGAAGTGCAAAAAAAATTACAAAAACTAGTGCCGGAAATGCTTGTTGATATTGCTCATGGAAAAATGAATGCTTCTGAATTAGAAGATATTTTCCGCAGATTTAAGATGGGTGGCTTTCATGTCTTAGTTGCAACGACAATTATCGAAAACGGTATTGATATTCCTAACGTAAATACAATTATTATTGATCGTGCAGATATGTACGGAGTTTCACAACTATATCAATTACGCGGTCGTGTAGGTAGAAGTGACAGAAAAGCTTATGCGTATCTGCTTTATCCGAAAGGCAAAAGTTTATCCGAAATTGCCATGAAACGCCTTCAAGTAATTAGTGATTTTACTGAATTAGGTAGTGGTTTTAAAATAGCCATGAAAGATATGGAAATTCGTGGTGCAGGAAATCTTTTGGGTAAAGATCAAAGTGGCGATGTTTATTCAGTAGGTTTTGATTTATATTTACGCCTTTTGGAAGATGCGGTAAAACGATTAAGTGATGAAAAATATGAAACTGAAAATGATGTTTTACTTGATTTGGATTATACAGGATATATTCCTGAAACGTATATTATGAACCCACAAATTAAAATGGAAGTTTATAAAAAAATTGCTACAATTTCTTCAAGTGATGAGTTAGAAATTTTATATGGAGAATTACTTGATCGCTTTGGTCCGTTACCTGAAGAAGTATCTAGTTTGCTTTCATTAGCTCAAATTCGTATAACGTGTAAAAAATTAAATATATCTTCTTTAAGAGAAAAAGCAGGGTATGTTTATATTGAATTTAGTCGAGTTTCGGAAATTTCTGTAGATAAAGTTTTGCGTCTTATAAAATCATCAAGTGGAGTGGTAAAACTTGATGCTAAACAACCAAACGTTCTAATTCTTAATACAGGTAAAATCGGTTTAAAAGAAAAAAGCGAATATATAAAAGAAAAATTAGAGTCATTGAGTTAAAAAAATTACTATAATATTGTATAAACTGTGAACTACAATGTTCCAAAGTAAATTATCATTTGTTTTCCATATTAAAATGCGTAAATAAATTGCAGCAAAAAAAGCATTTAAAATAGCAAATATCCCAAGATATTTATGTGCTAAGGCAAAAAGGCAAATAGCGATAATTTCAGCAAAAATATTTAAAAATTTTGATAATTTTATATTTTGTACATAACTAATCATATATTTAAGACGATTGACTATATAAAATCTATATAAAATTTCTTCATATGTTGCTTTTACAAATATGTTTATCACAAAAGGAAATAAACTTCGAAAAGTAAAATTTAAATTAATTGTAGGTACATGGATTAATTCTATTTTAAAAAAAGAAAAAGCATACTTAATTATAAGTGTAATAATAAACATAATTTTTAATGTATTAAAACTGTAAAAAAAGTGATAAAATTTAAAATATGAAAAATAATATTCTTTTATACTTTTTTTTTCAGGAAAAAAACATAGTAATAAAGCTAAAAGCAAGGAAGATGTTAAGATAAAAAAAATTGAGACATAATTATCAACTTCAAAATTATTATCAGAGTGAATTTGTAAACTTGGTAAGATTGGAGGAATTATGAAAAATATAGATATTAAAAAAAATTCAAATAAAACGTAAGAAAAATAATGAAATTTTTTCATTGTTATGATATATTATATCATAGAGGCTTTTTTGTGAACAGCATAATTCCGATTTTAATCATATTGATTATTACGTTAGTAATAATTCGTTTAATAATTCTCTTTAGCGATAAAATTCGGTTTATTTCAAAAGGTTTAGATTCGCGATTTAAAATGAAAGAAATTTTACTTTTATGGAAACTTGCAAAAACATCCGGCTTGGAAGATCCTGCAAGTTTGTTTTTGTCAGTACATGCACTAAATAGAAGTATAGCTTATGTAATTTCAACTACAAGGGCAAATCATACGGAGCACACAAAGGAAACACAAGAATTTTTATCTCGTCTTTATGAATACAGAACAAAAGTTGAACTAGATCCAAAGTTACGCAAAGGATTAAAATCTTCAAAAGGAATTGCAGTAGGACAAAAAATTCGTGTTGTTGTTAAAGGACATGGAATATTTTCATCAACTGTTTTAAATAATGGGCGTCATTTAATAATTATTTTACCTTTGAAAGATGGTTTAATTACAATTCCCGCTTTAGATTGGATTCATAAAACAATAACTGTATATTTATGGCGCTCAAATGACGCGAGTTACGTTTTTGATGCATTTGTTATTGAATCAGGTGTTTTTAACGGAAAAGTTGTTCTTTATCTTCAACATACCGATGATTTACTTAGAGCTCAAAAAAGAAAATCCGTGCGTTGCCAATGCAAAATTCCTGCTCAAATGTTTTTAGTTAAATCAGAAACTACAGATTTAACGGCCCCTGAACATGGAGAAGGTTTAAGATGTATTATTGAGGATATTTCTGAAGGTGGTGCATTTGTGCACATTGGCGGTAAAGGTAAAAAAGGTATGCAAATTAAACTGCAATTTACTATTAATGAATCACTGGTAGTAATGCACGGTTTTGTAAAAAGTGTTGAATTTGATATGGAAAATAATCAGTCAAGATTACATTTTGAATGTACAGATATTGAACCAAGAATGAAAAATGCTATACTCAGTTATGTTTACAATGTTTTGCCACAAGATGAAAAAGAAATGGTTGAAGCAATTAATCTAGCTGAACAAGATGAAATTGAAGCTGAAAAAATAATTCCGTTAAAAGGCCATAATGACTTTATTAATCTTGAAAAGATGACAGAAAGTGATATAATTTACGGAGAAACAAAACCTTTGACAGAGTCGCCTTGGGAAGAAAATTCTGAAAACTATTATGTTATGGAGGATAATAATGAAAATAAATAAATTATTTTTAACCTTTGTATTAGTTTTTTGTTTTTCATTTAATCTTTTTTCAGAACAATCTTCTGCATTATTAAAAGATTTTGTTGCAGGAAATTTAAATGATAAAATTCACATATTAAAAATTACAAAAAGCACACCTATTGAAAGTTTTGTAAATGAAAATTCTTTTAATTTTATTGAGTCTTATTATACTTTGCTTGAAAATGATGACACTTTTAAAGAATTGATTTGCCTCACTATTGAAGGATTGCCAAAAAAAAACACTCCTAGAAATGCAGATGCTTTACAAAGAGTTTTTTTACATTTTGAAGATGAAAAAATAAAAATAGCTGTAATTGAAAAAATACCACAATTTGAAGATAATACTGACGAACTTATTAATCTGTTAAATAATTTTGTAAAAAATTCTATTCAAGAAAATACATATGAATCAAAAATATTTTTAGCGGCTGTAAAATCACTTTCTGAATGTGCTCATCCATCATCTTTTCATGTTTTGTTTTCATGTTACGTAGCAAATATTTCAACACAAATAAATGAAATTGTTGAAAAGTCATTAAAAACGATGGCTGAATCAAATAAAGCACAAATAATTGCCATAATTGCAAATAATCCACCTAAAGAAAAATTACTTGCGTTACGAATATCAAACAAAAAACATACAAATAATGATTATTTTTCTGCAGAAATCGCTGAAAATGCTCTTGCAATTACTATAAATTTAACTGAGAGTAAGCAAGATATTTCAGAAGATTTGGTAACATTACAACTTGAAGCTATGAGAATAATTTCAGAATTTTCATGGACTAGGGCTTCATCATTAATTATTAGATATTTTGACGTTGCAAAACAACAATTTAAAAACAATATTATTTCTAAAAATGATTTTATTGATGTTATTGTTTGTATGTCAAGATTAGCAACAGTAGAAATAGGAAAAACATTAGCTTCATATCTTGGAACTCTCAATTTGGAAACAGAAAAAACTGGTTCCTACGACAAAGATATTATTCTTGCCGTTATTAATTCTTTGGGAGTTTTAGGTGAAAAATCTGCATTTGATTATTTACTTTATGTTATCTCTTTTTCAAATTATTCAGAAGAAATCATTTCAGCTTCCAGAGATGCTCTGTCGAGGTTGAAGTGGTAAAATGTTAAAAACAAAATTTCGATTTTTCTCGTCAATAGAAATTGCAGCATTTTTATGTGTTTTGTTAATTTATACAAAAATTGTTCCTGTTTATATAAGGCAACCTTTTTTGTGTGTATTTAAAAACGATGAAATTTCACAAATTACAGGTATTGTTTGTTCAAATCCGAATAAAACATCAAAAGGCAACGTTTATATTTTTAATGTAAAAACTAATAAAGCAATTTCAAAAAATGGTGACTTTTGTGATTCTTCCGGAATAATTTCTGTTATGGCTCCTACAAATTTGATTGAAGCTCATTATCCCGGAAAATTATATCATGACTTTGGAAGTGTTATTGAAAATGGTGTAAAAATACAATTGAAAAATCTTAGAAACTTTAAATCATCCGAAAAGAAAAAAAATGAAACTCCTTTATTTTATTGTGAAAAAATAGAAACGAATGGCTGGAAAAATGCATTTGCAAAAATACGTGCTGTTTTTAGAATACAATTTAAACGTTTAATGTTTCAGTGGAGAGGTGCAGGCGGTTTGTTATTAGCTTTACTTTCAGGTTCTAGAGAATACACTGACACAAATCTTGCAAATGCATTTAGAAATGCAGGTTTGTCACATATCTTAGCACTGAGTGGAATGCATTTATCGTTTTTTTCGGGCATAGCAACAAAAACCGGTAAAGGTATATTTGGAAAAAAATATGTTGGCATTTTTAGTTTATTTGCAATTTTTACTTTTGTTTGGTTTGCTGGTCTTTCTCCGTCACTTTTTAGAGCATTGATTTGTTCAATATTACTTTTATTTTTTAATACAATTAATTTAAAAGTATCAATGTTTACGATTTTATCTTGCAGTTTTATTATTCAAGCAATTATTTTTCCTCAAGATGTTAATGCAATTGCTTTTATTTTATCTTATGGTGCATTACTTGGAATAATTCTTTTTTCAAAACCTTTTCAAAAAATTATAAATCCTTTCTGTCCGAAAAAAATTGCAAATAGTTTAGCTGCTTCAGTTGGTGCTCAGTTTATTACTATGCCTGTTAGTTTGTCTGTTTTTGGCTCATTTGCATCAATAGGAATAATTGCAACAGTTATTGTTTCACCATTAATAAGTTTGTTTTTGCTTTTAGGCTTTGCATTAGTTATTATTTCTCTTTTAATTCCTCCACTGTTGGAACCACTTGGAGTAATAATAAATATTGTGTATAATATCATTAATTATATGGTTTGCTTTTTTGCACAAGCACCGTCAATTTCAATTTAATATCAAATAATTTGAGGATAAATGCTTTTAGTTGATTATAATTCACCAACAAGTTTAAAAAATTTTCTTGATGATAAAAATATGTCTATGCAAAAAAAATTCGGTCAAAATTTTTTAATTAATTCAAGTGCAAGACAAAAGTTGGCAGATGTTTTAGATTTATCACCTGGAATGAAAGTGTGGGAAGTTGGTCCCGGACTTGGTGCTTTAACTCATGAAATTTTACAAAAAGGAGCACGTTTAACTGCTTTTGAAATTGACAAAGGTTTTTGTTCTATTTTGCCAACTTTTTTCGATTCTGAATATTTATCTCAAACTTCCGGTGCTGCTTTTAATCTAATTCCTGGAGATGTTTTAAAAACATGGAAAGATGAGTTTAAGAAAAATGGTGCACCGGAACGCTTTTTTGCTAATTTACCATATAATGTTGCCACTGCAATTATAGTTGATATGATTAGTGAAGGGTTACGTTTTGATAAAGCTGTCATTACTGTGCAAAAAGAAGTTGCTATGCGTATGACTGCAAAACCTGGAAATCAAAATTATTCATCATTTTCTGTGCTTTGTCAGTGGGCATATGATATTTCTAATGTAATTGATTTGTCAGGAGGTTCTTTTTGGCCTAGGCCGAACGTAGATTCACGTGCTGTTAAATTTGTAAAAAAAGAAAATTTTCCAAGATGTAAAAACGATAAATATTTTATGGAAATGTTACGTTCTTTATTTTTAACAAGAAGAAAAACCATTAAAAATAATTTGACACAATTTTATTCGAACACTGATTTAGCTTTTACTGTTTTGAATAAAGCAAATATTAATCCACAGTTACGTGCAGAAAAATTAAGTGTTGATGAGCTTTTGGCACTTTCCGATATAAGTTTTGAAATACATAGTCAATATTTAGTAGAGGAAAAATAATTGATTAAGGAAAATATTAAAAATATACAAAAAAAAATAGATGAATATATTTTGAAAAGTGATAGAAAAAACTCTAACGTAAAACTTATGGTTGTGAGCAAATTTCAAACTATTGAAAAAATTGAATGTGCTATAAATGCAGGACAGTTTTTATTTGGTGAAAATCGTGTACAAGAAATAGTACAAAAATTCCCTGAAATTTTAAAAAAATATCCAAATGTTGAGCTTCATATGATTGGTAATTTGCAGCGTAACAAAGTAAAACAAGTTTTACCTTTTATTAGTGCTATTCAATCGGTAGATAGAATTTCTTTACTTGATGAAATAATAATACAAGCAGAAAAATTACAATTAAAAAAACGTGTACAAATATATTTTGAAATTCATACAGCTGAAGAAACTAAAAGCGGTTTTCAAAATATTGAAGATTTGATTGAGGTAATTGAAAAATCTGCAAAAAGTTCATATATTAAACCTGTAGGTTTTATGACAATGGCACCTTTTATTGATGATGAAAAAGTTGTACGTGCTTCATTCCAAAAATTGAAAGATATTGCAAAAAAATGTCAAGAAAAATTTCCTGAGCTGGAATTAAATGAACTTTCAATGGGAATGAGTGGCGATTTTCATATTGCCATAGAAGAAGGTTCTACTTTAATACGTATTGGAACTGCAATATTTGGCCAATGATAATTTAACTAGGAAAATATTTTGAAAAAAATAATTTCATTAATTTTGATTTTTAGTTTAATTTTTGTTCCTCTTTTTTCTGTTGAAAATAATTCTAATGAAATTATTACAATTAATAGTGTTGACTGGCGAAAAGATTTACGCCGTGCAGAAATTGTTACATTAGGTTCATTGCCTTTTACAACACTACTTGCAACATTAGGTTATCAAGTTTATAGATATATAGATAGTGGATTTAATTCAAAATATTTTCCAAACCCTCTTGCAAAATCTTCAAGTGATGCACAATTAAATATGGATGAACAATTAGGTATTTTAATTGCAGCCTCAAGTTTAAGTTTGTGTGTTGGTGTAACAGATATCATAGTAAATACTGTAAAAAGAAATAAAGAAATTAAAAGACAGCGAAATTTAAAATTACCGGATGGAATGGAAATTTCTAATGAACCAAGAACGTTACCAAAAATTAAAACAGAAGTTGAATATTCGGAAACTGCAGAAAATATTGACTTAGAAATAAATCAACTACACGAAAATTCACAGTTACAAGAAAATTTATCTGAAGAAAATTTTAAGGAAAATTATGAATAATCTTTCACTTGTTGTATCACTTTCTAATGAATTAATTCGTCTTGATAAATATATTGGTTCACTTGAAATTACTGAACTTTCTCGTTCAAGATTAAAAACAGGTTTAAAAAAATTATCTGTTAACGGAAAAAATGTAAAACTTTCTACTAAAGTAAAAAATGGTGATAAAATAGAACTTGCCTGGGAAAATGCAATTCCAACCGATATTGAAGCGGAAAATATTCCTTTAGAAATTTTATATGATGATGCAAATGTTACAGTTGTTAATAAAGAGCAGGGAATGGTAACTCATCCGGCAAGCGGAAATTGGAACGGTACATTAGTCAATGCACTTTTATATTTTTGGTCTGAACAAAATAAATTAATTGAAACTAAAGTAAAGGTTAATAAAGAAAATTTACAAGCAAATTCTCTTAGACCTGGAATTATTCATCGATTAGATAAGGATACTTCCGGTTTAATAATTACTGCTAAAAATCCTGAAACAGAAACATATTTACAAAATCAATTTAGAAATCATCGCGTAAAAAAAGAATATATTTGTATTGTTCATGGTACTCCGGAAAATAATCATGGAAATATAAAAACACAAATTATTCGTGATCCTAAAAATCGTAAACGTTTTACTACAACTGAAAATAAAAATCAGGGTAAATTTGCTCATACAGTTTATTCATGTTTTGCATACTATGGACCTTATTCTCTTATGCATGTTAGACTAAAAACAGGGCGGACACATCAAATTCGTGTTCATATGAAAAGTATAGGTTGTCCGATTGTAGGAGATCCAATTTATAATAATAAAAATGATAAACTTTTTTCAAGTGCAAAATTAATGCTACATTCAAGACATCTATCTATTCGTTTACCAAATTGTGATGAATTTACTAAATTTAGTGCTCCTGTTCCGCGTCGATTTAAAAAAGTTTTGAAAACATTACATGAAAAATATGAAAAGATTACAATAAGAAATTAAAACAAAATATTAAATATCATAAAAATATTTTTTTACTTCACTAATTAAATAAAATGAACCGATTACAAGCAATGTTGAATTATTTTTTAATGATTCTTTTGTTGCAAAATTTATTGCAGTTTTACAATCTTCTTCAAAAACAAATTTTTGAAAGCTTTTTTTAGATTTATCAATTTCCTTATTAAAATATTTTTTTAAATTTGAAAAATCTCCTGGTCGAACATAACCGGGATTTGTAAAAGTAAAATTTGAAAATTCTACTTTATCATTAAAAAATAATGAAGCAATTTTTGAAACATTTTTGTCTGCAGCACATGCAAAAAGTAAATCGATGTTTTTTATGTTCATTTCATGAATAGTTTCTAATGTAAAATTAATTGAATTAACAGTATGTGCACCATCTAAAATCATTTTAGGTAAATTATTTTTTTCATTTTTTTCAATGATTTCGAATCTTGCAGGCAAAAATGCATTTTGTAATCCTTTTTCAATTGTTGATTCACAAATATGTGGAAAAATATTTTTTATAACAAGGGCTGCAAGAGCAGCATTTTCAACTTGAAATTTTCCGTATAATTTTAATGTTGTTTTTATTGGTCGTGAAAAAAAAGAATAAAAATCAAGTTCAATTTCCATTCCTTGTGTGTTATATTTCAATGTGGATTTTTTCAAAATATCATCAAGAAAAATTACATTTGTTTGTTTGTGTTTTGCAGTTTTATTAAAAATTTCACTTACAATAGGATCTTGATTTGCTGAAAAAACCGGAGTTTTATATTTAATTATGCCTGCTTTTTCAGTTGAAATTTTTTCTAATGTATCACCTAAAAACTGTGTATGTTCTAATTCAATAGGAGTTAAAACACAAACATCAGGAGATAAAACATTAGTTGCGTCAAGTTTTCCTCCTAAGCCTGTTTCAAAAACCGCCCAATTAATTTTTGCATATTTAAAAACTAAAAAAGCATAAAGTGTTACTAATTCAAACCATGTTATTTGTCTGTTTCCAGGTAACTGTTCGGGAATAAGAGCATTGATTGAATTCATAAGTTCTTTACCGGCAATTTCATAAATTTCATTTGAGAAAAATTTACCGCATTGAGTAATTCTTTCCGCAAAAGATAAAATATGTGGGGAGGTGTAAAGACCGCAAGATAAATTCGCTTCATTTAAAATTGAAGCAATCATTGTGGAAACAGAACCCTTTCCTTTTGAGCCGGCAATGTGAATTGAATGATAATTATCTTGCGGATAATGGAATCTTTTGCATAAAAATTCCATGGTGTCTAGCCAAAATATATTTTTTTTAGGTAATTTTTCGAAATCTAAAAAATTATTTAACCATGATTCAATATTTGAAATAGCATTAATATCATTCATATTTAATTTATTGCCTAATCCATTTTACAGGCAAAATTGCTCCTTCTGCTGAGTCTGATGAAGATAATTTTAATGTAGATTTTTCGCCACTAAGAGTATTTGTGTCAATAATTTTTAACTGCCACTCGATTGGAGCCGCAGTAGGTGCTGCACTTAATGCAACATTTCTTGGTAATTCAGGAAAATATGAAGCATTTGTTTTGCTTGTCTGTTTTACAATAACAGTATTTTTTTCAATTGATAAACTTATATTCATTGATGCACCATTTTTAAAAATAACAAAACCGCGTCCACCACGTAAAATTAAAATTTTTTCAATAAAATCTTCGCCTTTCCATGTTCCTGAAAGTTGCTCCAAGGAAATTTCTGGAACAGAAGTTGCAATCGAACCGATTTGCGTTGAAGATGAATCAAAATTTTCTGAAACATATGCTTTTGCTAATAAATCATTGATTGTAACTTTTGCATCCATAAGAATTTTATAGTATGATTCATATCGATTTGTTTCAGAAAACGATTTTCCGATTTTGTGATTTATTGCAACTAATGTACATTCCCAGCCGTCATTTTTTTCATTTATTTCAGGATAAAATGAAATACTTTCTGAGTTTTTATAATTGTCAACATTAATTGCATTATATTTTTCATTTCTTTTATCAATAATTTGAAAATCCTGTCGTGCAGAGATTTGAGAAAAATATAAATCCTCTGTCATTTTTATAGTAATATTATCTGAAGATGAAGAAACTGCACCATAAAAAGCTAAAATAGGTTTAATCTTTACAACACTATCACTTTGAGCAAAAATTAAATTATGAGAAAAGATAAAAAATGTTTGAAAAGCATAACAAATAAAAGTAAAGTATGCTTTTTTTAATAATGTTTTATCCGTCAAGTCTCTTCCTAAATTCCCTTTGCATTTCGCGTTTTACATCGCGTTCCCGAATGTCTGCGCGTTTGTCATACAATTTTTTACCTTTACAAATGCCCAAGTTTACTTTAACACGACCATTTTTCAGATAAAAATCCAAAGGTATTAATGTATATCCTTTTTCTTCAACTTTTCTGGCAAGTCTTTTAATTTCCGATGCATGAAGTAACAGTTTTTTAGGCCTGTCAGGGTTGTGATTAAAAACTGAAGAATATACATACTCTGTAATATGAAACCCTTTTAGCCACACTTCGTTACGAATAATTTCAGCATAAGCATCAGGAAAAGATATATTTCCGTTTTTTACGGATTTTACTTCCGTTCCTTTTAATTCAATTCCACATTCAATGGATTCATCCACATGGTAATCAAAACGAGCTCGTCTATTTTGTGCAATAAGTTTTGTGCCTTCTTTACCCATACTAGCATTATAAAACATCTTGTGAAAGACTGCAAGATATGTTATTATGTAATTATGAGAAATAAAATTACCGATTTCGATTATAGTCTTAAAAGACGTTATCAAAGACAAGTTTTGACCGGCGTTTTTTATGTGATATTATTATATATAATTCTTGCTTTACTTTTAAAATTTATTATTTTTCCCGTATATTCAATTTCCGACTCTATGTTTCCTACAATTGAAAAAGGAAATTGTATTTTTTTTACTCCTCTTAAGGTTGAAAAAAATATTAAAGCAGGTGATATTGTTTATGTTTCAAAATCAAATATACCTAAAGCAAATATTTGGAAAAGAGCAGTTGATTCTGTTGTTAGTTTTGTTACTTTACAAAAAGTATTTCCTTTTAAAACAAAAAATGTTGAACAATGTTTTTTGCGACGTGTAATAGGTACGCCCGGAGACACTGCATATGTTAAAGATTATATGGTTTACATAAAATCAAAAGATTCATCGCATTTTTTAACCGAACATGAAATTATTCAGTCATCATATGAAACTATTACTAAAAATCAAGCGGAAAATATAGATGTTGACTTGGGAACTCCCGGTAATGTTTCAGAGATTGTTTTAGGTGAAGATGAGTATTTTTTGCTTTGCGACAATAGAATCGAAGGCATAGATTCAAGGCTTTGGGGTGTTGTTTCTAAAAAACAAATTAAAGGTTGTGCATTTTTGCGTTATTTTCCATTCAAACAAATAAGAAGTTTTTAGATTGTGAATATCGTATCTGTTTATGTTCACATTCCTTATTGCCTAACAAAATGTACATATTGCGATTTTTATTCAATTGCATTAAATAATTCTAATTGTAATTGTAAAAATCATTTTATTTCAGATAAATATATTGACAATTTGATTGAAGAATTAAAAGAACGAAAAAAACAATTTAAAATTGATAAATTTAAAACAGTTTATGTTGGAGGCGGAACTCCAAGTCTTTTATCAAAAAATCAAATTCAAAAATTGTTTCAATATATTAATCAATTTAAAATTGAAAATGCTGAAGTAAGTTTTGAATGTAATCCTGATGATATTAATTTTGATTTTTTGCAAACTTTGTATGATAATGGTGTAAACAGAATTTCTTTGGGTATTCAATCCTTAAATGATGAAGTTTTGGCATTTGTAAAAAGAAGAGCTGATAAAAAAACAAATCTTCATGCTATTGAATGTATAAAAAAATTTAGAAAATCAATAAATAAAAAAGAAGATTTTTTATTATCAATTGATTTAATTTCAGGCTTGCCAAAACTTTCTTGTGAAAATTTTTTACAAGATTTGGAAACAATTGTAAAAAGTGGAGCAGAACATATTTCTTTATACAGTTTAATAATTGATGAAAAAACGGAATTATCAAAAAATCTTACATTTTATGATGAAAATGAAAATGAAAATCAATGGCTTTTAGGCTCAAAATTTTTAATCGATGCAGGATTTTCACATTATGAAGTTTCAAATTTTGCAAAAAAAGGTTTTGAAAGTAAACATAATTTAACATATTGGAAAAAAAATGATTATATAGGTATAGGTTCCGGTGCAACAGGTTCAGTAAAAAATTATCGGTATACAAATAGCAAACTACTAAATGATACATTTTCATATAATTTGAATGAACAAGTAGAAATTATTGAAAATAAAGATTTAGAATTTGAATTTTTGATGATGGGTTTTAGACTCTTAGAAGGCATAAATAAAAATGAATATAAAAAAAGATTTGGAAAAAGTCTTCATTCCCGGCTTGGAAATATTTGGTTAAAATGGAAGGAAAAAAATCTAGCATTTGAAAATGGAGATTATTTTACATTAGGTGAACAAGGTATTTTATACTTGAACATATTTCTTAGTGAAATTATGTAAAAAAATACAAAATTTTCAAAAATGTTATAAATTTTCATACATGTTATTAAGTTTTCTATATATATCATTTATATGCATTTTTTGTTTTGCATCAACAACATTGCTTGCTTCATCTATTAATGTTTCTAAACTTGCTAGGCTTTCATTTAGTGCTGTTGCAAAACCACGAGATACTTTAAACCAATAAGCTCCGTTATTATCTGTAAACATACAAATAAAGCCAAGTTCTTTGCTTTTTTGTTTTGCAACGGTAACACTTAAAATATGCTGTAAAGAGTTAATGAGTTTTTCTGAGTTTTCTTGAAAACGCAAGTTTAATTTTCGATTCCAAGATTTTTCATCGATAGGTTTAAGCTCAAGTTCTCTCATTAGGGTAATAATTAGTTCAAGTTTTTCGCCGGATAAAAGTTCCATCTTATTTTCAAAAATAATTTTACCTTTTAATCCTCCAAGTACTTTAAGTTTTTCTTTGTCAGTTTCCAATTCAAGAGCTTGCTTGAATTTATCAAAAGGTAATATTGCAGTTTTTTTTCCTTTTATTTTTACTAGTGTAAATATTGTGTTTCCAATTTTTATAGTATTTTCTACATCGGAAGTTTTGACTTTTTTGCTTTTTTTATCTTTAAGTGTAGTTATTTCATTATTTTCTAAAGTTTTTTTATTTTTTCGTTTTAATGCATTAAGAGATATTTCTAAAGTTGGATCAATTTTTTGTAAAATATTTTTAGTCAATGGTGAAACGGACATTGCAAACATTCTGGAAGTTCGTACAATTTCACCTGCAACTATGTAAAGTGGTTCTTGACGAAACATATTTGAACCGGGGTGAATTTGAATATTTTCTGCGGTTAAACTACGATAATTATCTTTACCTTCACGAATACAAACAAATTGAATCATTCCACAAGCAATACATTGTAAATATTTTTCTACACTTCCGCCGGATGAAATCGGTATGCCAATGTCAGAAACAATTTGTTGTAATTGTTCTTTTATATTTGCTATTTCATTCATTATACGATAATCAAGATAAAATTTTGTACAAAAATTTTCACCGTTTTTTGCATTTGTAAATGCATTAAAAAGACGAACATATGATAAAAAGTCACCAAAAATTTCACGAAAAGAGTGATGAGCTTGCCGTGCATCGGTTTCTTCTCCGGGTGGTAAAATGAATGGACTTTGTGCCGAAAGAAAACCTGAAGCAATCAATACTTCTTCCATAACTTCAGGATAATGCATAATTGATTCAACAATAATTCGGGAAATGCGTGGCATAAGTGGAAATAAAATCATAAGTTTACCAATTTCACTTAGTGTATGGTCATCGTTAATAGCTTTTAGCATTTTAAGAGTTTCTACAGCACCACGAATTCCATCTTTGCCGGGTGTTGAAATAAAATCAAATTGTTCAAAGTCTATAATATTGAGTTCAGCCATTCTAAGAACAACTTCACTTAAATCGGTTCGATAAATTTCTTCAGTTGTATAAAGCGCACGCGTGTCAAAATCTTTTTTGCTATAAAGTCTATAACAAATACCCGGTTGTGTTCGTCCCGCTCGGCCTTTACGTTGATTGCACGATGCTTTTGAAACTGTTGTTTCATTTAAACTTGATGTAAATGTTCTTGGATTATAAAAATTTAGTTTTGCCAACCCGCAATCAATAACAATTGTAATACCGGGAATTGTCACACTCGTTTCTGCAATGTTTGTCGCTATAACAAGTTTTTTTTTGCCAAATGGTGCACTATCAAAAACGCGTTCTTGTTCTTCTTTTGCAAGTCTGCCGTAAAGAGGAATTATGTGCAAGCGTCGTCCTAATGGAGAATGCATAAGACGCCACATACAATCTTTTATGGTTTTTTCGCCCGGTAAAAAGCACAAAATATCGCCATGTTCTCTATTTGTCAAAACTCTGTCTATAATATTTTCAATTTTTGCTAAAAGTGCATCCGTTGATGCAATTGTGGACGTGCTTGCAGGAATGGAAGGCGGATCATATACAACAGTAACAGGAAAAGTTATTGTGTCAATTGTAACAATTGAGCAATTATCAAAATAAACGGAAAAGGCTTCTACATTCATAGTAGCGGAAGAAACAATAATTTTAAAATCGCTTCTTGTTTGTAAGACACGTTTGAGTAAACCAAGAATAAAATCAATGTTTAAACTTCGCTCGTGTGCTTCATCCACAATAACAACTGAATATTTTGAAAGCCACGGATCTAGTTTCATTTCTTGAAGTAAAATACCATCCGTCATAATTTTTATTTTTGTTGAAACATTAGTTTTGTCTTCAAAACGCATTTTATAACCGACTAAACCCGGGAATTCAGTGCCTAATTGTTTTGCAATGAATTCACTAACAGAAACTGCAGCAATACGACGTGGTTGAGTTACAGCAATAATTCCTTTGTCTGAAAAACCTGCTTCATGTAAAATTACAGGTAATTGAGTTGTTTTTCCGGAACCTGTTGGACTTTGTACAACTATAACTTGATTATTTTTTATATATTCAAGGATTTTGTCTTTTTGTTCATAAACGGGCAATTTTTTATAATCTATTTTATTCGCCATACTGTTTTTCCTTTAATTTGTTGCATAAGCTCAAGGCGTTTTTTGTAATAATTTCCCTGAACTTTATTTTGTTTTTCGATTTTTTTTATAAAACTCTCACTTAAATGCTTTACAAGAAAATTTCTTTCATTTGTTTTTTCATCAATATCGATATGTGTTGTAATATAAACCGGAACAACTCGTGAAAATTCTTTTTTATCATTAATTGTTATTTGTAACAAATAACTGTCACCTGTATAATCGTTAATTCTGTTTGGATTATTATATTGAGGACTTCTTCTCTGTCCTGAAACAAAGTTTCCAATACAATACATTATCAATTTTTCATTTTCAATTCCATCTTGATTTACGCTTTTAACAATTTCCCATTCTTGGCTTACATGTTGATGATTTGCCCAAATAATGTTTACACCACAATCAAGTAGTTCATAATACCAGTTTTTTCTATTTTGTGAAACCTCTAAAACGTATTCAGGTTCATTTGTATGAATTCCTAAAATAAAAAGATCATATTTATGTGCATCTGTTACATTTTTAATAGCTTTTTTTAATTTATCATGACCTTTCTTTGTTGAAGGGAAATAATCTAAACGTTCTAAATTGATATATTCATTAAAAATTTCAGAAATAGAACAAAATAAAATTCGCCAATCATTAATTTCAATAAGATCATAAGAGATTTCATCACTAGGTTTTACTTTTATACCTGCTGAATAAATTTCTTGACTTCTTTGTTTTGTGAAAAATTGAAAAGTTGACTCAATTCCTTTTTTACCATTGTCATTTGTATGATTATTAATAATTGAAAAAACATCAAAACCGGCTTTTATTGCTGCATTTGCATATGGACGGTGAACATTAAAACGCGGATAATTTGCATAAGGTAAATCATCACATACAGTTACTTCAAAATTTGCAAATGTTAAATCATCATTTTGTAAAAAAGGTAAAACATCTTCATATATTATGTCATAATCATTCATTAAAAAATTTTGTTCATGAGCCATAATATCGCCTGCAAATGTTAAATTTAAGGGGAGTTTTGTGGCATAAAGAAATGAATGATTAGAGAACACAGGAAGAAAAATAAATAAAACCAAAAAATAATTAATTTTTTTCATATATATATGTACTTATTATACATTGACATTAAATTATCTTCAATGTAAATTAGTATTATTAAGCCATATAATTATAAAGGAGTTGAAAACTAAATGGCCAAAACGCAATTTGTTTATTTCTTTGGTGATGGAAAAGCCGAAGGGGATGCCAAGATGAAAAATATTCTTGGTGGTAAAGGAGCTAATCTTGCAGAAATGACAAACCTTGGAATACCCGTTCCTCCCGGATTTACTATTTCTACGGAAGTGTGTAAACTTTTTTATGAAAATGATAGAAAATATCCTGATGGATTAAAAGAAGAAGTTGCAAAAAATCTTGCTAAACTTGAAAAACTTATGGGTAAAAAATTAGGTGATGCTGAAGATCCTCTTTTGGTTTCTGTTCGTTCAGGTGCTGCTGCTTCAATGCCGGGAATGATGGATACAATTTTGAACCTAGGAATGAATGATAAGGCTGTTGTTGGCATTTTTGAAAAAACAGGTAATGCTCGTTTTGCTTGGGATGCGTATCGTCGTTTTATTCAAATGTATGGCGATGTTGTGATGAATATTCCTTCAGAACTTTTTGAAGAAGCACTTGATAAAATTAAACAAGAAAAAGATGTTTCTTTGGATACGGACTTAGATGCAAAAGATTTGGAAAAACTTGTTTTAGAATATAAAAAAATTTGTAAAAAGATTAAAAAAATAGATTTTCCTCAAGACCCTATTGAACAAATGTGGGGAGCAATTAATGCTGTATTCGGTTCTTGGATGAATGAACGTGCTATTGTTTATCGTGAGTTGAATGGTATTAAAGGTTTAGCAGGAACTGCCGTTAATATTCAATCAATGGTTTTTGGTAACTTTGGTGAAGATTCCGGAACCGGTGTATGTTTTAGTCGTGATCCGTCAACAGGTGAAAATAAATTTTATGGTGAATATTTAATGAATGCACAAGGAGAAGACGTTGTTGCAGGAATTAGAACACCATCTCCAATTCAAAAATTTGAAAAAGAAAATAAAAAGCTTTACGATGAACTTGTTGAAATTCGTGATCGTTTAGAAAAACACTATCGTGATATGCAAGATATGGAATTTACCGTTCAGCAAGGAAAGCTTTTTATTCTTCAAACACGTAATGGAAAACGAACTGGTCCTGCAGCGGTAAAATGTGCAGTTGATATGGTTGATGAAAAACTTATTTCAAAAGAAGAAGCAATTATGCGAGTTTCTCCTGAACAATTAGATCAACTTTTACATCCAATGATTAGTCCTGTGGCAATCAAAACAACAAAAGCATTAACAAAAGGATTAAATGCTTCACCGGGAGCAGGATGCGGTCAAATAGTTACAAGTGCCGAAGAAGCCGCCGCTTGGGCTAAAGAAGGCAAAAAAGTAATTTTAGTTCGTAAAGAAACCAGTCCGGAAGATATAACAGGCATGGTTGTTTCTGACGGTATTTTAACATCTACCGGTGGTATGACATCTCATGCTGCAGTTGTTGCACGCGGTATGGGACGTGCTTGTGTTTGTGGAGCAAGTGATGTAGTTATTACAGAAAATAAAATTACAATTAACGGCAAAAAATTTAACAAAGGTGATTTTATTACAATTGACGGTACAACCGGTAATGTTTATGAAGGAAAACTTGAACTTATTAAACCAAAAATTTCAAAAGAATTGGATACTTTTTTGCATTGGTGTGATGAAGTACGTAATTCTTCTGTACGTGGTTCCATTAAAGGCTTTCGTGTACGTGCCAATGCCGATCAACCAAATGATGCAAAAATAGCCTTTAGTTTTGGTGCGGAAGGCATAGGTCTTTGTCGTACTGAGCATATGTTTTTTGATAAAGACAAACTCATTCACTTTCGTGCTATGATTGCGTCCGACACAGAAGAACAAAGACGTGTTGCATTGAAAAAAATATTGCCTTTACAAAAAAAAGACTTTTTAGGAATTTTTAAGGCAATGAACGGAAAACCGGTTACAATTCGTTTGTTAGATCCACCTTTGCACGAATTTATTCCGCACACAAAAGAAGAAACTGCAGAGCTTGCTACATATATGGGTGTTGATGCAAAAAAACTTTCAGTAAAATTAGATGCATTAAAAGAGATGAACCCAATGTTAGGACATCGTGGTTGTCGCTTAGCAATTACATATCCGGAAATTTATGAAATGCAAGTTGAAGCTATTTCATTGGCTGCAGCAGAATGTATAAAGAAAAATATTGATGTTCATCCGGAAATTATGATTCCAATTGTATGTGATGATGATGAGTTGGAAATGATTCGTAAATCATGTGAAAAAATCATCAAAGATGTATTTATAGCAAAAAAAATAGAGTTTAACATTCGAATCGGTTCGATGATTGAAGTTCCTCGTGCAGCACTCTTGGCTGATAAACTTGCAAAACATGCTGATTTTTTCAGCTTTGGAACAAATGACTTAACACAGATGACATTTGCATTTAGCCGTGATGATTCCGGAAAGTTTTTACCTGCATATCTTGATAATAAATTGCTTGAATTTGATCCGTTTAAATCGATTGATGAAGAAGGCGTTGGTCAACTTATTAATATTGCATGTGAAAATGCTCGTAAGGTTATGCCTGAAATAAAACTTGGAATTTGCGGTGAACACGGTGGTGACCCTGCAACAATAGATTTTTGTTACCGTGCAGGATTAAATTATGTTTCATGTTCTCCATATCGCGTTCCAATTGCACGACTTGCATGTGCACAAGCAGTTTTGAATAATAAATAATAATTATTAATAAAATTTTTTAATTGCACACAGATGGATAAATAATTCATTTGTGTGCTTTTTTGATGTTAACATAAAAAAACACATAATTAAAAACTGTTTAATTTTTTTTTTATTTGTGCTAAACTTTGTTACAAAATAGAGTGCTATTGTATAAAAAAAGGATAAAATATGGTTTTTCCTGAAAATTTAAGTGAGTTTCATATACATTTTGTTGGAATTAAAGGTACGGGAATGTGTGCATTAGTTGAAATTTGTATTTCACGCGGTGCTATTATTTCAGGAAGTGATGTTCCTGACACATTTTATACTGATAAAATTCTTAAAGATTTGAATATCGTGCCGTATGAAAATTTTTCCGCTCAAAATATAACCGATGATATTAAATTAGTTATATATTCTTCTGCATATAAATTAGAAAATAATGAAGAATTAATTGAAGCTACAAGGAGAGGTATTCCAACAATTTTATATAGCGAAGCACTTGGTGAAATTTCTAAGTCAAGTTATAGTTGCGGAATTTCCGGTGTTCATGGAAAAACTACAACAACAGGAATAACCGGCACTTTAATTAAAGCATTGAAATTAGAAGCACAAGTTTTAGCAGGTAGTGTTATACCAACTTTTAATACACAAAATGAGGGAAGTTGTACTTTCAGCAATGGGCATAAATATTTTGTGGCTGAAACTTGTGAATATCAAAGACATTTTATGAGTTTTGCACCTAAAAAAATTATTCTTACAAGTGTAGAAAGTGATCATCAAGATTATTATCCTACATTTAAGGATATTCAAAATGCATTTGTTGACTATATTTGTTTGTTACCAAAAAACGGTGAGTTAATTTATTGTAACGATGATGTTGGTGCAACAGAAACTGCATGTTTGGCAAAATTAAAGCGACCGGATATTAAACTTTGTCCTTATGGTCAAAGTGCTCACGAAAACGGTAACAGCATGAAAAATTCAGATTTTACGGTAATTTTTGAAAATTGTGTTGATGGTGAGCAATTTTTTAGACTTGCAGGATTAAATACAATTTTTTCAATAAAGGTTCCTGGAAAACATATGGTTTTAAATGCCTCAGCCGCAATTGCTCTTGTATTAAGCTTAGTTTGTGAAGATAACGCAGTTGACCATTTTTCAAAATTAACTGAAAAAGTACTTTTTGAAACATTGCAAAAAATAAAAGAAGCATTAACCACTTTTTCCGGAGCCAAACGTCGAAGTGAATTGGTTGCCACTGTAAAAAATGAATTTACCGACACAATTTTTGTTGATGATTATGCTCATCATCCAACTGCATTAAAGACAACGATTGAAGGATTTCGTAAATTTTATCCTAATAGATATATAATCGTTGATTTTATGAGTCATACATATTCAAGAACTAAGGCTTTGCTTGAACAATTTTCTCAAAGCTTTAATTTTGCAGATGAGGTTATTTTGCATAAAATTTATGGCTCTGCACGTGAAAAACAAGAAAATAAAGGAAATACAGGTAAAACTTTGGATGAGGAGTTTTTTATTTTAACACAAAAAAATCATAAAAATGTAAAATATTTTTCTGAAATATTTGATGCTAAAGAATATGTTGTTAATCGATTACAAAAAAAACTCCCTGAAGATAAAAAAGGTTATTTATTTTTAACTATGGGAGCAGGCGATAACTGGAAACTTACGGGAGAAGTTTTGAAAATTATTAATTAATAATTTTTTTGATATTTAGAATAAAAGGATAAAACAATGAAAAGCATGACCGGCTATGCATATGAAGAAAGTGCAGAAGAAAACTATAATTTATCAGTTGAAATAAAATCTGTTAATTCACGTTTTTTAGATTTAAATATTAATATGCCTTTTTTTATGAGTCGCTTGGAAAATAGATTTAAAGATAAAATTACAAATGCTATTTTAAGAGGTAAAGTTGATATTTACTTAAAAATAAAAGAAATTAATCAAGCAATGAATGTTGAAGTAAATACAGAAGCCGCTATTTCATATGCAAAAGCATTTAATGAAGTTGCAAAAGCAATTGGAGATAAAACGGAAGTTCCATTATCTTTAGTAATTCAACAAGAAGGTGTCATATTATATCAAAAAGAAGTTGATATAGAATATTATTGGTCAATTTTTGAAAAACCTTTTGAAAAAGCATTAAGTGATTTTATTATTGATAGAGAACGTGAGGGAGAAGTTCTTAAAAATGATTTATTAAAAAATTTGTCAGTAATTGAAAAAAACTATAAAATAATTTGTGAATGGCAACCAAAAATGGAAAACATTTTTAAGGAAAATATATTAAATCGGTTTAATGAAATGCTTGGTGATAACGTAGATATTAATCGAGTTATGAGTGAAACTGCAAGCCTTTTAGTTAAATATACAATAAATGAAGAAATTGTACGGTTGAATAGTCATATAAATGCACTAAAAAAAGAAATAGAAACAAATGTAGCTCCCGGTAGAAAAATTGATTTTATTTGTCAAGAGATGAATAGAGAAATTAATACAATTGGTTCAAAAAATCAGCTTGTTGAAGTGGGTGAAGCAGTTATAGCAACAAAAGAAGCATTGGAAAACTTGCGTGAACAAGCACGAAATATAGAATAATTTTTTAGTTACCGACTTTTCCTGTTTCATACCATGACTTTATTCGTGTAAAAGACTCATTTACTAATGAACACATAATATTTGCTTTTACTTTTTCAAGTTCAGATGAATTTTCCATTTTATCAGGATGAAAAGTTTTTAAAAGTTTTATTTGGGCTGTTTTGCAAACCTCAATTGAAGAACCAGGCGTAACACCTAATTTTAAAAAATCTCTTTCTAAAATTTTCGGATACGGTTTTAATCTTTCAGTGGAAAATGTTTTTTTTTCTTGATTTTGATGTTTTGAAAATTGTTGACTAAATTTTTGCGTAAATGCATTTTGATATGCTTGCCATTCTTCTGAAGTTAAAGGCTTTTCATCTGTTTGTTTTTCTTTTTTTTCATTTTGAAAACTATTTCCCGGTGTATAATGCCATCCACTTTCTACCGGTTTTTCTTCGCCATCATCAAATAAATCATCTATTATATCATCATTATCAAAACCGTCATTAAAATTTGAGTTTTGTATATTTGAGAAAATATCATCATTTGCATTGTCAAGATAGGAGCGTAATTTTTCTCCTAATCTATCAAACATACTATTCATTTTTATTAATTATATTATTAATTTTTAGTGATTGCAATACATTTATTTTTATTTATAAGGTAATTAAAGGTATTGAAGTTTTAGAGAATTTTTATTAGAATAGCATTATTATGCATATCATATGGGTAAATTGTGAGGTTATATGGATATCCAGTTACAGGAATTGATTGAAAAAATCAAAAGTGATGGTGTAGCTGCTTCTGAAACAGCTGCGTCACAAATTATTGCAGAAGCTGAAAAAAAAGCGGCTTCGATTGTGGCAGATGCAGAAAGAAAAGCTGAATCTATTATTAATAATGCTAAAACTGAAACTCAACGCTTGGAAAAAGTGAGCGTTGATGCTATCGGTCAAGCAGGTCGCAACTTGCTCATATCTTTCCGTGATGGAATTAATGCAAGTTTAAATGCAATTATTAAAACAGAAACTGAAAAAGCATATTCTGTAGATTTATTAAAAACATTAGTACCTGAAGTTGTTAAATCATGGGTTTCAAAACCTAATGCAGAAACTATTTCTGTTCTTTTGAGTGAAAAAGATGTTAAATTGTTGGAAAGTAATTTTATTTCAGCACTTAAAGCAGAAATTGAAAAAGGATGCGAAATAAAAATTGATGATTCTTTATCAAGTGGTTTTAGGATTGGCAAAAAAGATGGAAGTGCTTTCTATGATTTCTCTGCAGATTCAGTGGCAGAACTTTTTTCTTCTTATTTAAATCCGAAAATTTCAGAAATCTTAAAAAATGCTGCAAATTCAATTGAAGGAAAATAATAGTGGCAAATTGGTATTACTTAATGTCACAGCTTCCTGCAATTTCTGAAAGTGCAAAAGAGCTACCCATTACGGAAAATGATTTCATTAATTTATGTAGTCGTTTTTTGGATAAAAAAACATTTAATGCTATAAAATCTATTTCTCTTATGCCACCTTTGACTAAAAAAACTACAGGTTTTGATTTTTTAGATAAATGGTATGATTATGAAAGAAAATTAAGAATTGCACTTGGTCAAATTCGTGCATTAAAAATGAAAAAAGATTTTCCAATTTATGACAATATTTCTATATCTATTGTTCAAATGGCTAGAACTGCAACCGGCTTTGACAGTCCGCTGGAAGCAGAAATATATCTTAATAAAGTTCGTATGAATATTTTAAATGATATTTCCCCTTTGGATAATTTTTCTACTGAAGCCTTATTTGCTTATACATTAAAATTAAAACTTATCTGCCGAATGAATTTATTTACAGAAAAGGCAGGATTAGAATCTTATCGTAAAATATATGACCAAATACTTGGAGAAACAATATGACGGAAACTAAAGGAAAAGTAGTTGCCATAAATGGAAACATGATAAGTGTTAAATTTGATGACAATGTTACTCTTAACGAAGTAGGTTACGTAAAAGTTGCCGGCAAAAGCTTGAAAAGTGAAGTAATTCGTATTCGTGACGGTGAAGCTCAAATGCAAGTTTTTGAAATTACAAAAGGTATTCAAACAGGTGATGAAGTTGAATTTACCCATGAAATGCTTTCTGTTGAATTAGGGCCCGGACTTTTAGGGCAAGTTTTCGATGGTCTGCAAAATCCATTACCACAACTTGCTGAAAAAGCCGGTTATTTTTTGGAAAGAGGCATTTATGTAGATCCACTTCCTAGTGCAGTAGAATGGGATTTTTCTCCGATTGCAAAAGTTGGTGATATTGTTCGTCGCGGTGATTTTTTGGGCTCTGTTCCTGAAGGATCTTTTACACATAAAATTATGTTGCCTTTTACTATGCTTGGAAAATTTGCAATAAAGACTATTGTTGCAAGTGGTAAATATAAACTAAAAGATACAATTGCAGTTGTAACCGATGAAAAAGGTAAAGAATATAATATTACTATGAGTTTTAACTGGCCTATTAAACGTGCAATTGATTGTTATGCTGAAAGAATGAAAGCTGAAGAAACAATGGTAACAAAGGTTCGTTTAATAGATACATTTTTTCCTGTTGCAAAAGGTGGAACATATTGTATACCCGGTCCTTTTGGTGCGGGAAAAACCGTTTTACAACATACAACAAGCCGTAATGCTGACGTTGACGTTGTAATTGTTGCAGCATGTGGAGAACGTGCAGGTGAAGTTGTTGAAATTTTGAAAGAATTCCCTGAATTAACTGACCCGCGTACAGGTCGTTCATTAATGGAAAGAACGATAATAATATGTAATACTTCTTCAATGCCTGTTGCAAGTCGTGAAGCTTCTGTTTACACTGGTGTTACATTGGCAGAATATTATCGACAAATGGGATTGCATGTTTTACTTTTGGCAGACTCAACATCGCGTTGGGCACAAGCTCTGCGTGAAATGTCCGGTCGTTTGGAAGAAATTCCGGGCGAAGAAGCATTTCCTGCATATTTGGAAAGCTATATCGCCGCTTTTTATGAAAGAGCCGGTATTGTAAAATTAAATGACGGTTCAATTGGTTCTGTAACTATTGGCGGTACGGTTTCTCCTGCCGGAGGTAACTTTGAAGAACCTGTTACACAAGCAACATTGAAAGTTGTTGGTGCATTTCACGGATTAAGTCGTGAACGTTCGGACGCACGAAAATATCCTGCTATTCATCCTTTAGATTCTTGGTCAAAATATGACAGTGTTATTCATGAAAACAAAGTAAATTTTGCACGTTCATATATACGACGTGGAACTGAAGTTGAACAAATGATGAAAGTAGTTGGTGAAGAAGGAACAAGCCTTGATGATTTTATTGTATATTTGAAAGGTGATTTTCTTGATGCCGTATACTTGCAACAAAACTCGTTTGATGACGTTGATGCAGCATGTGAAGTTGAAAGACAAAAATATGTTTTTAATAAAATTCTGAATATTTTAGGTTCAAAATTTAACGTTGCAAACAAAGATGAAGCTCGAACATTCTTAAATCAATTGCGTCAAAAATTTATAGACTGGAACTATAGTGAATGGCAAGGCGACAACTTCAAAAAAATTGAAGACGATATTAATAGATTATATGCTGAAAAAGAAGGCAAACTTGAAGCAATTGCTGCACAGCTCTTAAAGGACGGTGAATAATGAACAAGGTTTATAGTAAAATTGAATCTATTAACGGTAGTGTTATTACCGTAAGAGCTGATGGAATTAAATATGGAGAACTGGCAGAAATTGAAACATCCTTTGGTACTTCCTTGGCTGAAGTTAATAAAATAAATGGTGATTTAGTTTCATTGCAAGTTTTTGCCGGTGGTCGTGGTGTTTCAACCGGAGATAAAATTCGCTTTTTAGGTCAAGATATGCGCGTAAGTTTTTCAGAAAATCTACTTGGTCGCATTTTTAACGGTTCAGGTGATCCGCGTGATAAAGGACCTGCATTAAAAGACAATCTTGTTCCAATAGGAGGACCTTCCGTTAATCCTTCAAAGCGCATAATTGCAAAACGCATGATTCGCACCGGAATTCCAATGATTGATATGTTTAATACATTGGTTGTTTCTCAAAAATTGCCTATTTTTTCAATTTCAGGTGAACCTTATAACCAACTTTTAGCACGAATTGCTATGCAAGCTGAAGTTGACGTTATTATTCTTGGCGGAATGGGATTAAAATATGATGATTATCTTTATTTTAAAGATGAATTGGAAAACGGTGGTGCCTTAAGTCGAACTGTCATGTTTATTCATACTGCAGCAGATCCAACTGTTGAATGTTTGATGATACCCGATATGTCTGTAGCTGTTGCAGAACAATTTGCACTTCAAGGTAAAGATGTTTTAGTTCTCCTTACGGATATGACAAACTTTGCCGACTCATTAAAAGAAATTGCCATTACTCAAGAACAAGTTCCTTCAAATCGTGGATATCCTGGAGATTTATATTCACAATTAGCAGCACGTTATGAAAAAGCTGTTGATTTCGATGATGCAGGTTCTGTTACGATTTTAGCCGTTACAACTATGCCCGGTGATGACGTTACACATCCTGTCCCCGATAATACAGGTTATATTACTGAAGGTCAATATTATCTTAAAGGTGGACGTATCGAACCGTTTGGTAGCCTCTCGCGATTGAAACAAAATGTTAATGGTAAAACTAGAAGTGATCACCGTACTTTAATGGATGCAATGATTCGTCTTTATTCATCATTTAAAGATACATTGGAAAAAAAGTCCATGGGCTTTATGATGAGTGAGTGGGACGAAAAGCTTTTAAAATACGGAGGGCTTTTTGAAAAAGAAATGATGGACCTTTCTGTGAATATTTCTCTGGAAGGAGCATTAGATATGGGTTGGAAAATTTTATCGGACTGTTTTAATAGTGAAGAAACCGGTATTAAAACAGAACTTATTGCTCAATATTGGCCAAAAAATTAAAAGGACCTTTTCATGGCAAAAGTTAAGCTGACAAAAAACGAACTGAAAAATCAAAAAGATTCTCTTAAAATGTATCAAAGATATCTTCCGACTTTACAGCTTAAAAAACAGCAGTTACAAATGGAAATTCGTTCTATTGATGAAAGAGCAAAACAAGTTCGTGCAAAAAAAATTGAGTTGGAAAATGAATTCAAACAATGGATTGCCGTATTTGGTGAAGCAAATGAGTTTAAAAGCAATTATGTTAGTGTACAAAATATAAAAAAAGGTATTGGTAACATTGCCGGTGTGATTATTCCAATTTACGAAGGAGCAGATTTTTTCAGAGGTGATTATGACCTTTATTCAACTCCTTTGTGGGTTGATATTGCCGCCGATAGAATGGAAAAAGCCTTAGAATTAGATTTAGAAGCTGAAGTATTGGACGAACAAGTGAGACTTTTATCACGAGAATTAAGAACAACAACACAGCGTGTAAATCTTTTTGAAAAGATAAAAATTCCTGAAACAAAAGAAAATATTCGACAAATTACCGTATATTTAGGTGATCAACAAGTTGCAGCAGTTGTACGTGGTAAAATTTCCAAAAAAAACTTGGAAGTAACTCAAAGTTCTAAAAAAGGAGAAGCATAATGATTGAACAAATGAAAAAAATTAGTCTTGTAATGCTTGATTCTACAAAAAAAAGTGCACTAAAAACTTTGAGAAAACTTGGTGTTGTACATATGGAAACCGTTACGGGAAACAGTGTCGAACTTTCTCAATTAAAAGAAGATTTTGCTACGCTTGAAAAAGCTACTATCGTTTTAAATGATATAAAATTAGATAAAAAAGATACAATAGCTCAAGTAAAATTATCCGCAAAAGAATCATTTGAAAAATCAGTAGAAATTCTTTCATTAGTTGATAAACAAAAAGAATTATTAGAGACTAAAGCAAGTGCACTTCGCGAATTGGATCGATTTATCGGTTGGGGAGATGTTAATCCTGCAGATTTTGCATATTTATCTGAAAAGGGCTTACATTTTTCAATGTATGAAATTCCTGCTAGTAAATATAATTCAATTTCAGAGGAAATAAATATATTAAAAGTTAATGGCAATAAAAATATTATTAGATTTTTAGTTATTAATGAAGATGGCAAAAAAATTGATAATATGAATCCTGAAGCTTATGCAGTATCAATGCCTACAACTTCAACAATAGAATTAAAAAATTTGATTACAAAAGTTGATAATCAATTAATCCAAATTTCAAATAATATGATTCAAATGACACAGTTTAAGGATACATTGAGTAAAGCCATGAAAATTATGTCAAAGGAAATTGAATTTGAAAACTATTACAGTGGATTAGGTAATGACGGAGATGTAAATCATAGTCTTTGTTGGCTTACCGGTTATGTGCCCACTGCAGATTTGTCTAAAGTTGTAGAAGTTGCTAAAGCTGAAAACTGGGCATATGTTGCAGATGATCCAGACGATCCGGATGCCGTGCCAACAAAATTAAAAAATAACAAATTTATCAGTTTAATTTATCCTGTTTCAGAC
>JAAYNH010000083.1 GCA_012520945.1 Treponema sp.
GAGTCAAAATAAGAGCAACACAACGAGATTTTTTTACTAAATCTTGTGAAAAAACAATACTCTTAAATGATTTAAACACACTTTCATCAATCGTAGCCATTTTTTTATAACTTTCCTATCTAATCAAGCATGATGAAACTATATCTTTTCAAATAACTTTTCTAAATGCTCTTGCTACAAATTAAAAAATCACCCTGACTAGTCCACTTTTATTATATAATTATATAATAAAACACAAAAACATAATTGTCAATGAGATTAAAACAGAATTTAAATAGAAAATAAAAAAAATAGGAAAATATTAGCGAGTTGTAGTAATTTCGTTCCAACCTTTAATAATGCGATCTATTAATGTTTGAGCTAAATCTAAAGACATTTGTGCTTCAGCCATAGCTGTTGTTACATCATGAACATCTACTGAATCAGGGTCAATGATTAGCTGGTTTGCAATATCGGTTTGACGAACTTGTTTACCGTTAACATAATTTACAGCATTTATAAGATAATCTTGAAAAGTAGTTTTGTTAGCAACTCCACTTGTAGATTTCACTGTGTCTTTTGTTTGCACAGATGTTAAATTTTGGATTGGAGAAATTCCCACATGAGCGGGATTAGTGCGAATCATCTGTAATGGTTGCATCTTTGGAATTTCCATAATCTAATTATAATTCAACTAACGACCAATTTCAAGGGCTCTTTGAAACATTTCTTTTGAACCTTGAATTACGGATGAGTTTGCTTCATAAGAACGACTTGCAGCAATTAAGTCTACCATTTCATTCACTATATTTACGTTCGGATATTCTACATAACCGGCTTTTGGCCCTGAAATAATTGCATGAGGGTGTGTTGGGTCATAAACTAAGGGTCCTTCAGACAAATCTTTAGCAATTTCCATCACACGAATGCCTTTTCCTGCTCCACCGTTTAAATCTTCAGGAATAAAAGGATTTCTAAAAACAGGTTGCCCGTCTTTTGGTGCAAGAATTACACGTGAACGTTTAAATGCACCACCGTTTTGTGTACGTGTTGTACTTGCATTGGCGATATTATCTGAAATTACATCACTTCTAAGCCTTTGTGCACTCATTCCGCTTGCAGCAATATTAATACTGGAAAAAAGTCCCATACATCCTCCTATAAAAAAAGTTAACGAAAAGCTAATAAAAATTAGCTTACTATAAATTACTTCATAACAGTTTTAATTTGACTAAACTGAAAAGCTTGCAATTGACTTAACAATTGATAACTCATTTGAAGTTTTAACACTTCCATTGCCTCAGTTTCAGCATCAACATTATTACCGTTAGCTTTTGCTGTAGACAAATAATCAACAACACGACGCGGTTGCACATCTCTGTAATCCATAATCGGATTTGGACTGATATGTCTTTCATCTGTTGCTGTAAGGCGAATTTTATCGTTTGCTTGAGCTTCAGAATCAATAGCTCTTTTGAGCATGCTTTCAAAATTTACAGAGGAACGCTTGAAATTCGGAACTTCACTATTAGCTAAGTTATTTGCCGTAACTTGATAACGAAGAGTAGTAACGTCCATTGCTCGATGCAACATATCAACAGTTCTTGAAAAGTTATTCATATATATATTTTCGGAATTTGAAAAACAGACTTTAGTTTTTTTTACAAAAAAAATTAACTTACAACCTCAAAGTTGTCATCGTCATCGTCATCATCATCCATTTTTTCTTTTTCATTCGCTTTTTTTGGAGTTTCTATGACAACGCTTTTATGTTTAGGCATCTTTTTCTTTTTTCTGTATCGTAATATATAGAAGATAAAATTCAAATATAATATTACAACAACGAATACAAAAATTACATATTTATTTATGAGGACTTTTCCTATTAAATCAAAAAGTTTTGCAAAACTCATATTAAATTTATCGACAAAATAATTGACCACATTAATAATGTTTTGTAAAATATAAATGTGATTGGAATTATTGATTATAATGCAGGAAATCTTAAAAGTGTAGAAAGTGCATTAAGATTTATTGATACGGAATTTATCATAAGTAAAAAACCAAAAGATTTGGAAAAATGTGATAAAATTATTTTTCCAGGCGTTGGGGATGCAAAATTTGCTATGGAACAATTGAATAAAACCGGTTTTGATTTATTTTTGAAAAACTTTGTAGCTCAAAACAAACCGCTTTTAGGCATTTGTCTTGGCAGTCAAATTATTTTTGAACATTCGGAAGAAGGTGATGTTAAATGTCTTGGGTTGATAAAAGGCAATATTCGTCATATTAAAAATGTTTTACCTAAAAATCATGAAGTAAAAATTCCTCACATGGGTTGGAACAATATTTATTTTACAAAAATCACTTCTAATATTTTTAAGGATATAAAAGAAAGTTCCGATTTTTATTTTGTACATTCTTATTTAATTGTGCCACAAGATATGAACGTTGTTTGCACTTATACAAAATACGGAGGAATAAATATTCCTGCCGGAATTAAAAGTGGCAATATCAATGCTTTACAGTTTCATCCGGAAAAGTCCGGAGATCTAGGATTAAAGGTTTTACAAAATTTTTGTAAAAATTATTTATAATTAATCTAATTATTTATAGAGGAAAATATGTTAAAAAAAAGAATAATTGTATGTTTGGATGTAAAAGACGGTCGTACTACTAAAGGTGTAAAATTTTTAGACAATGTTGACATTGGTGACCCTGTTGAAATGGCTGAGGAATATTACAAACAAGGTGTTGATGAACTTGTTTTCTATGACATCATGGCAAGTGCTCGTGGGCAAAAACCTTTTTTAGATTTGATTGCAAAAGTAGCATCAAAAGTATTCGTTCCTTTTTGTGTTGGTGGCGGCATTGCATCAATCGATGATATTCGCTCCATAATTTCTTCAGGAGCAGAAAAAGTTAGTTTGAATTCACAAGCTGTGAAAAATCCAAATTTAATTTCTGAAGGAGCTCGCATTTTTGGCAGTCAAAGCATAGTTTTAGGTATGGATGCCGCCAAAGACTCAAACATGCCTTCCGGTTATAGAGTTTTTATCAATGGCGGTCGCATTGCAACAGAGTTAGATGCTTTAGATTGGGCAAAACGTGCAGTTGAACTCGGTGCAGGTGAAATTGTTTTAAATGCCATTGATACGGACGGTTGCCGCACTGGTTATGAAATGACTTTGACTAAATTAATAGCACAAGCCGTTTCCGTGCCAATTATTGCTTCCGGTGGAGGTGGCACACCTGAACACATTGCAGACGTGCTTACTGAAGGTAAAGCAGATGCCGCCCTCGTTGCAAGCATGGTTCACTCCGGCGATTATACAGTTGAATCAATCAAACAATATTTGCAACAAAAAGGCATTCCTGTTCGTCTTTAGTACAAAGATAAATATCTTAAAATGGCATTGCTCAAAAGCTCACAAAAATGTAAAATGAATAGCCATGAAAAAGAATTTATCAGTAATTATTAATAGACTTAAAGACGAATTGAAAAAAAACAATTATGGCGAAATTGAAATTTTTTTCTATAAAGATGTAGAAATTTCATCAATTGAATTTGATTCTCGCAAAGTAAAAAAAGGCAGTTTATTTTTTGCTTTACCGGGACTTCATTTTCATGGAAACTCTTTTATTAAAGAAGCAATTAATAAATCTGCACATGCAATTGTTTTTCAAGATAAATTAAATAATGAAACATTTGCCTTAGCAGAAAAAATGCAAATCCCTTTAATTAAAGTTTCAGATACTAGATTTGCTATGTCTCCTGCAAGTGATGAATTTTATGATAAACCTTCAGAAAAATTAATTTGCATTGGAGTAACGGGAACAGAAGGTAAAAGTTCCACAGTATCTTTTGTGTGGCAACTTCTTCGACTTTGTAACAAAAAAGCAGGTTTTATTTCTACAGTAGAATATTCAATCGGTGAAGAGTCTGTTTCAAATCCTGAACATCAAACAACGCCTGAATCCCCAATTGTTCAACGACAACTTTTTGAAATGGTCAAAAACGGATGTGAGTATGCTGTTATAGAAAGCTCATCTCACGGATTATCTAAAAAAACAAATCGACTAGGAAATGTGCTTTTTGACTGTGCTATTTTTATGAATGTTACGCAGGAACATTTAGAATTTCATGGCACCTTAGAACAATATAAATTCGATAAAGCAAATTTATTTAGGGCACTAGACAAACACGAACACAAAAAAAATATAAATGGTAAAGAAAAACTTATTCAGCCGTTAGGCATTGTTTGTGCAGATAGTGAAAATGCAAAGTATTTTTGTGATGCAACAAAAAAAAATATTGTAGGCTTTTCAATGAATAATAATGTAGTTGAAAATTCAAAAAATTATTGTGGTAGCTTATTTGTAAAAAATTTTTATGAAGACTCTAAAGGTATTGACTTTAATGTTAACTCTTATGAAAATAAATTACGCATAAATCTTCCTGGAACTTTCAACTTATATAATGTAAGTGCGGCAATTTTAGCAGTAAATAATTTAATTAACAATTTTGATAAACCTGTTTTATCTTTCGATGAAACGATTGCAACATCATTGCCAAAATTAAAAACTGTAAAAGGTCGTATGTCTATTATTGATGAAGGACAAAACTTTGAAGTTATTGTTGATTATGCACACACCCCTTCTTCTTTCCAAACTATTTTTCCGCCATTAAAAAATAGATGCAAAGGAAAAATTATTTCTTTATTCGGTTCTGGCGGCGAACGCGATACAAAAAAACGTCCTGTGCAAGGTCAAATAGCAGATGAATTTTCCGATATAATAATATTATGTGATGAAGACCCACGCGGTGAAAATCCAATGAATCTTTTACAAGATATTGCTAATGGTATTAAAAATAAAAAACAAAATGAAACTTTATTTTTAATTCCGGACAGACCAAAAGCAATTCGAAAGGCATTTGACATTGCAAAAGAAAATGATATTGTTTTGTTGTTAGGAAAATCTCATGAAAACTCAATTATTTATAAAGACTATATAATGGATTATGATGAAATTACAGAAGCGAAAAAAGCATTAAATGAAAAAGGATTTACAAAATGAATGTAACTATTTTATACGGTGGAAAATCCGGAGAACATGAAGTGTCTTTAGTTAGTGCCGCATCGGTAGCAAGAAATATAGATTCAAAAAAACATAAAATTAATTTAATAGGTATCACAAAAAACGGTAAATGGTTTTTACAAAATGATAATGAACTTGAACGTATAAAAAAAGACACATCATCTTCATTAAAAATCATTGAAGATGAAAAACGTCTTGTGAGCATAAATCCAGCAGGTGGAAAATTTTTAGGACTCTTTTGTAAAGATAAAAAAATCGGTGCAATTGAAACCGACATAGTTTTTCCTGTTTTACATGGAACGTATGGTGAAGACGGTACCATTCAAGGACTTTTTGAAATGGCGAATTTACCATATTGTGGTTGTAATGTTATGGCTAGTGCACTCACAATGGACAAAGAAAAAACTAAACAAGTTTGGGAAAATGCAAATTTACCTGTTGTGCCATATGTAACTGTTAGAAAATTTGAAATTCGCACTGAAGAAAAACTTGCACAAATTATTGCAAAAATTGAAAAAACTTTTTCATATCCCGTTTTTGTAAAACCTTGTTGTGCCGGTAGTTCTGTTGGAGCAAACAAAGCAAATAATAAAGATGAATTACTAAAAAATTTGGCAGAAGCTTTTGAGTGGGACGAAAAAGTTTTAGTTGAAAAAAATATTAACGCTCGTGAAATAGAATGTTCAGTTATTGGTAATAATGAAATTCATGTTTTTGATCCCGGAGAAATTTTACCTACACACACATTTTATAATTACGAAGCAAAATATAAAGATCCCAATGGAGCTAAATTACAAATTCCTGCAAATCTAAATGAATCACAAAAAGAAAAAATTTTGGAAATTGCAAAAAAAGCATTTGCTATTTTAGACGCAAGAGGTTTTTCTCGCATTGATTTTTTTATAGATAAAAATGATGATAAAATCTATTTGAATGAAATTAATACTATTCCAGGTTTCACAAGCATTAGTATGTTTCCAAAAATGTGCGATGCAGCCGGTTTAAAATATCCTGAATTAATTGAAAAAATTTTAAATCTCGGCATAGAAAATTTTAACAGCCGTCGCTCTTTGAAAACAAGTTTTAATAATTGATTTTATTAAGGATAATGAATGAGATTGCATTTTTATAAACTACACATTGGTGGTAACAGTTTTGTTTTAATTGACGATATTAAAAATATTAAACCGAATGAATTTGAAAAAATTTCAATCTCTATTTGTTCTCGTCGTTTTGGAATTGGTGCTAGCGGATGCATTTTTTTTGATGAACAAAACAATCTACGCATTTACAATCATAGAGGTGAAAAAGAAAATGATGCATGTGATGCTTTAATATGTGCTGCTCGTTTTGCTTTTGATTCAGGAAAAATCAATCGTGATGATAAAGGTAATAAAAAAATTATATTTAATACAAATCATGGTGAAAAAACTTTGGATATAATTTCTTCCAGAGAATTCAAACTAAATTTAGGTACGCCTTTTTCTTTTATTTCAGGTAATATTCTTTCAAGTGATAAATGTGATTGCATGGATACTTTTTTAATAGACGATAAACCAATTTGTGTTTCTGCAATTCATTTAATTGAAAATAATATTGTTATATTAAATCCGGAACAATCTAATTATTCATTTTTTGAATTCTATTTAAAAATGCAAAAAAGTTTTCAAAGAAAAAAAATTTATTTAACTTTTGCACGAAGCATTACTAAAGAAACAATTTCGGTACGTACTTTACATCACGGTCTATCAACTGTATGCACCTCTTCCGCTTGTGCACTTATATCTTCCTTTTATGCAAATAGAACAAACAAAGATGCGGTTTGTATTTTTGAACACGGTAAACCAAATCTTTGGACACAACAAAATAAACTCCGTGAAGATAAAGACAACTCAAGAAAGCTTTCTGTTTTTTGGGACACTAAAATAAATGAAGTTATTGTTATCGGAACGGGAGGATATCTTTTTGAAGGATTTTTTGATTATGAGGAAATAAATGCATAGTTATTCAAGCAAACCAACATTTGAAAAACTTGATGATATTAAGAATAAAAAAATCACAATTATGGGCTTAGGATTAAATGGTGGCGGAGAGGCTTGTGTAAGATTTTTTTTAAAACATGGAGCTTTTGTTACTGTAACAGATTTAAAAACTGAAACGGAATTAAAAACAACAATTGACAATCTTGAAAAAGATTCAAGCATTGATAAAAATTGTTTAAAATATGTTTTAGGTAAACATGAACTTTGTGATTTTGAAAATGCAGATTGTGTAATTAAAAATCCGGGTGTAAAGTTTGAAGGTAATAAATTTTTAAAAGTCGCAAAAAACATTGAAACGGATTTATCTTTATTTTTACATTTTTCAAAGTCCCCAATTATTGCTGTAACAGGAAGCAAAGGTAAGTCTTCTACAGTAAGTGCAATTCACTATATTTTACAACAGGGCGGTTTTAAAAGTTTTTTAGGTGGCAATATAACTGTAAGTCCACTTAATTTTTTAGACAAAACAGATGAAAATACACCTGTTGTTTTAGAACTTTCAAGTTGGCAACTTTCCGATTTATGCGGACGAAAACTTTTAAAACCAAAAATTGCTGTTATCACATTAATAGTTCCTGATCATCAAAACTGGTATCACTCAATGGAAAAATATGTTGCTGACAAAAAATTAATTTATGCAGACCAAGATAAAGACTGTTTCACAGTTTGTAATGCTGATGACGAATGGGGAAAAGTTTTTGCACAGGAAACTCAAGCACAAGTCATTTGGTACGGCGAAGGCAAAAATGAAAACTTAATTAACGCATTATCTGTTCCAGGCAAACATATGAAAACTAATGTAACAATTGCAGCTTTAGTTTGCAAACTTTTTGGTATGAATGAAAAGCTAATTTTAAAAGCATCAAAAACTTTTCCCGGCATAGAACATCGTTTAGAATATTTTCATAGCTACAAAAATAAAAACTGTACTTTTAATTTTTATAACGATAGTGCATCAACTGTTCCTGAATCCACGAGTGCCGCCTTAGATGCATTTGAAAATGATATTTTTTTGGTGACGGGCGGCACAGACAAAGAATGTGACTTTTCTTCTTTAGCAAAAAATATTCATAAAGCAAAAAAAATTTTTCTTCTGGCAGGAACCGGTACAGATAAACTAATTACTTTATTAAAAGAAAGAAAAGTCAATTATTCAAAGCCATACGATAATGTGCAGTCTTTACTTACCGAGTTAAAAGGCACTTTAATAAAAGAAGCACAAGAAAAGTATGCCGACACAAATGTCACAATTTTGTTTTCACCGGGAGCTACATCTTTTGGAATGTTTAAAAATGAATTTGACAGAGGAAATATCTGGAAACATCTTGTAAAACAAATGTTTTAGTTATTCAAATCTAATTATTCAAAAAAAAAAGATATGTTTCGTAAAAACAAAACATATCTTTTATCTATTAATTAGTCATTAAATTATTTTCCATAAGTTGCAATAAAAACACCGGCCGCAATTGCCGAACCAATAACACCTGAAACATTTGGTCCCATTGCATGCATCAGTAAAAAATTTGACGGATCATATTCCATTCCAACTTTGTTAGAAACACGTGCTGACATCGGAACTGCAGAAACTCCCGCGGAACCAATAAGAGGATTGATTTTTTCTTTTAAGAATATGTTCATGATTTTTGCCATAATTACACCACCACAAGTTGCTACTGCAAAAGCTAAAAGACCTAATGCAATTATGCCAAGTGAAGAAGGATTCATGATTTTTTCCGGTGTCATTTGAGAACCAACTCCTAATGATAACAAAATGGAAACAATATTCAAAAGTTCGTTTTCCATTGTTTTAGAAAGCCTGTCAACAACTCCACATTCTTTACAGAAATTACCGAATGCTAACATACCAATAAGTGGTGCAGCTGCCGGTAACAAAAGTAATGTCAAAATCAAAAGAATTATAGGAAAAAGCACTTTTTCAGTTTTAGAAACATAACGGAGTTGCTTCATTTTTATTCTGCGTTCTTTATCTGTTGTAAGCATTTTCATCAAAGGTGGCTGAATCATTGGAACCATTGCCATATATGAATATGCTGCAACTGCGATTACCGCCATCATTTCAGGTGCAAGTTTTCCTGCAACGTAAATTGATGTAGGGCCGTCTGCTCCACCAATAATTGAAATAGCACAAGCTTGTAACATATTATATTGGACACCCGGAATCAAGTTCATCAATGCAACACCAAGCATTGTTGCAAAAACACCAAACTGTGCCGCTCCGCCAAGAAGTGCTGTTTTCGGATTTGCAATAAGTGGTCCAAAGTCTGTCATTGCACCAATTCCCATAAATATGAGCATAGGGAAAAACTCATTTCCGACACCTGCATCATAAATAATACGAAGCATTCCCGTACCTTCTGCGAACATACCTGCGCCCGGAATATTAACTAAGATAGTTCCGAACCCAATCGGTATTAAAAGCAACGGCTCAAAACCTTTTGCAACTGCTAAGTAGACAATTAAAAAACCAATTGCAATCATAAAAAGTTTTTGCCAGCCCGGAACTTGAATTCCTTCAAATGGATTTTCAGTAGGTACGTGTTCAGGAGCCGGAATTTCACCGTTAATTATTTGATTAATACCTGTGTTTTCCCAAAGATTTTTCAAAAAATTCAAAAATGAAATCTTAGGTATTCCTTTGGAGCCCTTTAATATAGCTGTGTCCATTGTACGAAAAGATGGTACTTCTTCAATTCCTGTTTCATCAGCAATTGCTGTCGGTGTAATTATTGTAAAAACAGTTGCAAAAGCCATCACAATCATCATAATGATGAAAACATGTTTTGATATATTTGTTTTTTGACCAAGCATTCTTTCCTACTCCTTATACTAATTCTGCCATTGGTTGACCGGATGAAATGGGAGAACCGGGAGGAAGAAGGAAACGAACAGAACCGGATGCGGTTGCTTTAATTTCAAGCTCCATTTTCATTGACTCAATCATGATAATTGTATCACCGGTTTTTACATTTGTTCCTTCTGCAACAACATATTTCAAAAGTGTGCCGGCAACTGGGGCATTAATTACAACTCCTCCTGATGCAGAAGGAGCCTTTGGTTTTGCTTGAGGAGCCGGTTCTTCAATCTTTGTTTCTTGAACTGTTTGTGTTGCTACAGGGGCTGAAACTGTTCCGCCGATTGTTCCTAAAACTTGTCCGGCAGTAATTGCAGAACCGGGTGCTACAACATAATTAACAGTGCCATCAACTGTGGCTTTAATTTCAAGCTCCATTTTCATTGATTCAATCATGATAATTGTATCACCGGTTTTTACGGTAGAACCTGCCGGAGCAACGTATTTCAAAAGTGTGCCGGCAACGGGAGCATTAATATTGGTGCCACCACCTACTACAACAGATGATGACTGAGGTGCTGCCTTTGCAACAGGTATGTCTTGTTTTATTTGTGTTGCAACCGGAGCAGAAACTACAGTTCCGCCGATTGTTCCTAGAACTTGTCCGGCAGTAATTGCAGAACCCGGTGTTACAACATAATTAACAGTGCCGTCAATCGTTGCTTTAATTTCAAGCTCCATTTTCATTGATTCAATCATGATAATTGTATCACCGGTTTTTACGGTAGAACCTGCCGGAGCAACGTGTTTCAAAAGTGTGCCGGCAACAGGAGCTTTAATTTCAGAAACCGAACCTGTAATAACAACTGCTGATGCTGAAGGAGTAACGGATGTGGCACTTACTTCACCAAAACTTACATTATAATTTGTTCCATTTACGGTCAAATTCATAGTATCTCCGGCAGGACCAGAAGTTACATTATAACTTATGCCATTTACGTTGACAACGTATGAACCTCCGTTTGATTCACCTGTAGGTTTTGCAACCACAAAAAAATCAGACTTAACAGGGCCTTTTGCTCTTTCAGCAAAAAAGTTCGGGGCCACTTTAGGAAACATTGCATATGTAAGAGTATCTTCATCACTTCCATTTCCACCGGCAGCTTTTGCTTCTTCAACCATTTTATCCCATTCCATTGGAATAAGGTCGGCAGGACGACATGTAACAACTTCTTCCATATTACTTTGTTTTAATGCTTCTTTTACAAGATCCGCATTCGGTTTTGCAGGTGTAGCACCGTATTTTCCCACTAACAAGTCGCGAGTTTCTTGCGTAAGTTTATTATATCTACCAAAAAGTACATTAAAAACAGCTTGTGTACCAACAATTTGTGATGTCGGTGTAACAAGAGGAATATATCCACAGTCTGCTTGAACAATGGCAATTTCTTTAAGAACTTCATCTATTTTATCCGAAGCACCTTGTTCTTTCAATTGATTTTCAAGGTTAGAAAGCATTCCACCCGGAACTTGAGAAGCCAAAATACGTGTATCGGCACCCAAAAATGAACTTTCAAATTTTTCATATTTTTTACGAACTTCACGGAAATAAGCTGCTATTTCTAAAAGTGCTTTTATATCTAAACCTGTGTCAAATTCCGTACCTCTAAACATTTCTACTACGGTTTCTGTCGGTGAATGTGATGTTCCCATAGCCATAGATGAAATTACAGTGTCCAAAACATCGGCTCCGGCTTCAGTAGCTTTTGCCAAAGTTGCAACAGAAAGGCCTGTTGTTGCGTGCGTATGAATTTGAACGGGAATGTCTACTTTTGCTTTTATAGCTTTTACTAAGTCATATGCAACATATGGTTTTAACAATCCTGACATATCTTTTATACAAATTGAATCAGCTCCAAATTTTGCATATTCGGCGGCTAATTCAGCATATTTTTCATTTGTATGATATGGAGTAATAGCATATGAAATAGCCATTTGAACATGTTTTCCTGTTTTTTTTGCGGCATCAGCAGCTCGTTTTAAGTTGCGCGGATCATTACATGCATCAAAAATGCGAAATACACTTACACCGTTTTCTGCGGCTTTTTCAACAAATTTATCTACAACATCATCTGCATAATGACGATAGCCTAAAAGATTTTGTCCGCGCAAAAGCATCATAATAGGTGTTTTTAATAATTTACTCTTTAATGTTCGAAGGCGTTCCCATGGATCTTCATTCAAAAAGCGAATACATGAATCAAATGTGGCACCACCCCATGCTTCAAGACTTTCATAACCAATTTTATCCAATTTTTCAAGAACAGGAAGCATATCCGATGTTGTCATGCGAGTTGCATGTAATGATTGATGTGCATCACGCAATACAAGGTCTGAAATTTTTACTTTCTTTGCCATTATTTTCTCCAAATTCAGCTATTTTGTTTTTCTTTAACCGCCGTAGCTATAGCAGCAACCACAGCATTATTATCACTTGTAACTGCCACTGAAGCAGATACAGCCTGTGTTTCCGTTTCATTATCATCAAGTTTGAGTGCTTTAATCATTTTTGAAGAAAAAGACATAAACCAAATCATAATGATAAGAAAACTAAAAACAACGCCCATGCCCAGCAAAGTTAACAATCCACTTTGACCAAGCATATCAACAATTGTCATTCCATTTTCGAATGTCATATAATCCTCCAATGATTAGTTTGATAATAAAAATATCGCTCCAATCATTTAAATATACATAATCCTTTCCATTGTACTAAAAAAAAAAATTAATGTCTATGAAACGCAACTTTACAATGAACAAAAAAACACCTTAAAAAGCTTAATATTCTTTCTAAGGTGTCTTTTAGCATAAACTATATTTTATCAGTATTTAATTTTAGGCTTGAAACCCAAAACATTTTGTGTTTTATCATAGAAAGATGCTTGTGCGGCAGTAAGCCACTTGCGTGTTGCAGTTTCCGCTTGCAAAGCACCTTCTCCAGTACAACCATATTCACGGAAAAATGCTTTTTCTGCCGTATTTACATTGTCCCAATCTTTCCAACCAATATCATCTAAGTGAGAACCTAATTCACAACGCAAATAAACGGTTTTTGCTTGATTATCACCACCATTGGAACCGCCTGTCCATGCACCGCGTCCTAAGAATACTTTTTTGTCGGTAATATTTGCATCTCCATTAACTAAACAATCACGGAAAACATATCCGTTTGCATTTAAGCTATTTGCCATTGCAGAGTCGGCAGGAGCTGTGGCAGTAATATAACCGCCGTTTTTATAAAAAATTGAATAGATATGGCATTTGTCAAACAAAACAGTAGCACCACCACAAATAAAATCAACTTCTCCTTCAATATAACAGTTTTCAAAAAGAATGCGTCCACTTCGCAAATACATTGTATCTTGTTGTCCTAAGAAAATGCAGTTTTTAATATATCCTTCCGTAACGCCTTTAAGTGCTAAGGCAATTGAACGACGTTCCGTACTTTTCCAAGTTGCATTCCACTCAGCACCTTTATTATAGAAGGTAATATTTTCCGCACTAAAAGATGCACCCGGAACTGCTAGTGCCGCTTTTGAAGGATCGGATGCACCGGGAGTTGTATTTTCAGAAGATTGAAGTAAATTTACTTCAACAAGCAAGTTACCGTCTATATTTCCAAAGTCTGCTTCATATCCGTAAATAATTGTATTTGCAGGATTTTCACCAACTAATTTTAAGCCTGGCTTTTTAATAACAAGTTTTTCACGGTAAATACCCGGTTTAATATAAATTGTACTTCCCGGAGAAGCTACTTCAACCGCGTCTGCAACGCTTTTAAATTGTCCGCCATTACCAACAACTAATGCTTTTTTTATTTTTGCATTATTCAATGGGAATTTCGGATTACGCACAACTTTCTCAACTTTTGCCTTGCTAAATGGCAACGAATCTAAATTAAGCATACCATTTTCAATAAATGCAGGATCTTTATAATCAGCTGCAACTTCAGGAATTCCGTCCGAAACAAGCATATTAATTCCAACAGGTTTTGCAGCAGGTTTCAAGGATTTTGGAGCAGGATCATTAATCGTAACAGGCATTGAAACAATATCAAATCCTGCTTTTTTACCGATTTCTTCCAATGTCATACCTGAAACATCTTCATCTTCAATAAGAAGAAAATATGAATAGCGTGCAAAACCGTTTGTACTTCCATCGTTTTCACCAAATAAAAAATAATGACCATTGCCCGTAATAAGTTCAGGATTATATCCTTTTTTACGAATGTCAACGGTTTTTTTTGCATATGCTTTAGTTTGATGACGTAAAACTCCGTCAATATAGCAAGATGCAGTCATATCACGACCTTTATTGTCCACTGTTTCAAAAACCAATCGATAATCGCGCCATTCTGAAACGATATCCTCACTTGTGCCTTCAGATGTTCGTAAATTTGTTTGACCGGTTGAACCTTTAATTTGATTTGTTTGATTATGGCGCAACACAGATTGATAATTATTGCGTTGCCAACATGCCCACAAAATTCCAAAAGGAGTTAAACCATTATCAGGAATGAGAGAACCTTTTGCTTTAAAAATAAAGGTAATTCTATTCGCATCTTCTTTTACGGGAATCATAAAAGCCTCGGGCTTATTATCACGCGTATCAAGCTTTAATGCTTTTTTACCGTTTGTCGTATTGTCAACAAAACTAACATGATTGTCAAAGTTCGGTGTTAAAGTCCAACCGAATTTTTCCATATCAACTCTAGGATTTGTTGCGTCTCTTTCACCGGGAACATAAAGTTTCCAATTGTTTGGAATGGAAAAAACATTAGTTATTAATGCTAAACAAAATAGAATAAAAAGAATCTTTTTCAAAATCTCCTCCATAAAAATTTTCTTAATTATTATTTTACATCGATATGAACAAAAATAAAAGATATTTTTTTACAAAAATTAATAAAATAATCAAATGAATGACTTTGGTAGTGAAAAAGTATATTGCTTATTATTTAACATAAAAGATAAATAAAATGCATGGAGCATTAATCTTGTTTTTTTTGAAAAACAAGGAATTGAGCGACTTTTACTCGAACCGTAAAGATTATCTCCACAAATTGGAGAATTTAGACCATGAATGCTTGAAGCATGTAAACGTAACTGATGTGTTCGTCCTGTAATGGGCACAAATTCAACTATTGTTTTATTAGTCATGCGTAAAAAATTTATTTGAACATTATCATTCTTATTTAAATTTATTACACGAAAATTCGTAATGCCCATCTTGCCTAAATTTTCATCATAAATTTGACGCGGTCTATTTTTAACATCTAAACGAAACGGTAATTCAATGTGCCCTGAAATTACTTTGCCTTCATCATCCGTAATGATGTTTGATACTCCTTTGCCACATTGAATAGGCTGCTCCAAAACACAAATATATTTTTTTTCAACACGATTTTCCATAAACTCAACTGAAAGGGCTCGATGCGTCCGTTCATTTAAAGCAAGAATAAGAAGTCCTGAAGTATCTTGGTCAAGTCGATGAACACTAGGCTGTTCAATACAATTTGAAAAAAAATATTTTATTCTATTTACAACACAATCTTGTTTTTTTTCACCTCGACCTGGAACAGACAAAAGTCCTGAAGGCTTATTCACTACAACTATATTTTCATCGTGAAAAATAATATCCAAACCAAGCATTTTATTTAAAAGCGGCAAACACTTATCATCGCACGGTTCATAAAATTTTTTATGTTGTTTCGATCCGGATTTATTCGAATCACCATAATAAAATTCAGCTAAAGAAACAGGACGCAAGTTATTTCTAAAAGCATATGCTAAAAGTTTTGGAGCACAACACTCACCTGCACCTGTTGGCGGTAAAATCTTATTTTTTTGCTTGTTAGATAATATTACTTTTTTCTCTGTATTATGATTAAAAAAACTTAATAAAGATTTTTCTGTAAAAACAGGTTTAACTTTATATTGTGGAAAAACTTTACCGTTTTTCGGATTTTTCCATTGTGAAGTTTCCACTATAATAAATTTTTTTATTATTGGAACAGAATATAACAAAAAAATATCTTTCATGGATTTTTGAGAAAGTTCACGACGTTTTTTTTTCAATTTTTGCAATATTACAGAAACTTTTTGAAACATTAAATTATTTTCACATGAATCATTTTCAAAATTTTTTATAATTTTTTCATTTTCAGCAATCTTATCTGAAAGAATATGTATTTTTTTATCACTTTTTTTTGTTAGCTTTATAAATTTTTTTTCATTTAAAAGAGGTGGCACCCAACCTTCAATATTCCATATGCCATTAAATTGTCCGGAAAATGCTTTTAATACTATTTCATTACCATTATCATCAACACAAACTAAGATACCAAACATCTGAGCGTTGCTTCGTGTTAGCGTTTTTTTTGAAAAAATACTTGAATGTGTTAAACTTTTCATTTTTTCCATAACGGTTTTTTCAGAGATATTTTCATTCAAATTCAAAATCGTTCTTTCTAAACCCAATTTATCAAATTTTTCCATGAGACGATAACAATAAAAAATGGCTTTGTCTTGCGGTAGCGGATTAATCATATTACATAACAAGTATAATAGAAAAAATACAACATTGCAATTACGCTTTTTTAATGATATAATGCACTTATTATGAATTTATATGTACTTAGACATGGACAAACTTCCATGAACAGCCAAGATTTAATTGTTGGAACTACAGATGACACATTAACGGAAGAAGGCATTGAACAAGCAAAAGACGTTGCAAAAAAAATTGCTGCCTTTGAAGGAAATAATGCAGTTGATATTGTTATTACTTCTCCTTTAGTACGTGCTAGACATACAGCACAAATTGTAGCCGATGAAATTGAACGTAAAACCGGTCGCAAAATTGAATCGATAATTGACAATAGACTCATTGAACAAAATTATGGTAATTTAGAAGGCACAAGTCGCTTTTCAGAGGAATTTGCCGTTTCTCGCGGTAGTTATGCTAGTCGTACAGGAAAAACCGGTGAGTCAATTTTGCAATTAGCACAGCGTGTTTATAATACAATAGATGAAGTAAAGGCGAAATTTGCAGGCAAAACCATACTTTTTGTAACACATGGAGGAATTTGCCGTGTAATTCGTTCATATTTTTATGATATGACAAATGAAGAATATCCTGCATGGCGTGCATTAAACTGTCAACTGGATAAATATAAACTTTTATAACGAAAAATCAAAAAAAACTTATTAATTCTTGTAAAATTGCTATTGACATTTTTTATTTTGTGATTTATATTATCTAAGCATTCAAAAATGAATGCACGGGCCACTAGCTCAGGAGGTAGAGCAACGCCCTTTTAAGGCGTGGGTCACTGGTTCGAATCCAGTGTGGCTCAAGAAGTTATCTTCTTTTTTGAAGGTAACTTTTTTTTATTAAAGCACATTTATCGAGCGTTAACAATATTCATTAAAAAAATCTTTTTCTATGATTATTCATTTTACATTTAAGACATCTCAATTAATACATATGTCAATTGATACATATTGAAAAAAAAGAGTTTTTATTATATTGTTGTAAACGTAATTTTGATCCATTAGCTCATCTGGATAGAGCCCCCGCCTCCTAAGCGGAAGAGATGCGTTCGAGTCGCGTATGGATCATCTATTTTGATAATCGTAAAGCTTGTTTTGCAACACCGTCTCTAGAATCAACAATCTGAATTTTATCCCCTGCAACTTTTTCAAATTCGTCAACAAGATGAACAAAATGTGTACAACCTAAAATGATTGTGTCTACATTATTTTTCTTGAAAAAATCTATTACATCTGTGATAGCCTCAATTTTTTCTTGTTCGGAAACTTTCCATTTTACACTTAAAAGCTCACCGTTTCTAAAATCACACTGAACATTTTTTTCAACAAAATCAACAAGTTTTGTATCTGCCCTATAAACAACTTCACAATCAGAAGCATAATCTTGAACAAGTTTTTTTATATAATCGTGTTTCACCGTCATTTCAGTAGCAAGCAAACCTATTTTTTTAGATTTGCTGCTTTTGGCAGCAAGTTTAATAGCCGGTACAGTACCAACAAAAGCAACTTCAGGATATAGCTCGCGCATTTTTTCCAAAACCGTCACTGTCATTGTATTACAAGCTAAAACAATAACTTTAGGTTTATAAAGAGAAAGAACTTGTTCAACAAATTTTTTGCTGAATTCTAAAATTTGTTCGGCGGTTTTAGTTCCGTAAGGAAAATTTTTTTCATCGGCAAAATATTTGCACTTTTTTTCAGGAACAATTTTTTGCATATATTGTAAATATGGAATGCCACCAATACCTGAATCTAAAAAAATAAAATCCGTGTCCATTTTTTTATTCTCCGAACAAGGCAGCAAATGCATCTTTAGCTTTTGCTTTTTCTTTTGCAAATTTAGATGATTTTTCAAAACTAAACATCACCTTAAAATAATCACAAAAATTGCTTTTTTCTTTGTCTTGAACTAATTCATCAACCGTTTCATGACAATCATAATAACTGCCCGGAGAATAAAATTTACAGTTTCGACAACAATGCAAATCACTACCGCAAATACTGCAAGTTGACGTTCTAAAAATTTGTTCATTTTTATCTATATCTTTTCCGCATTTCCAACACATGATATTAATATAAACCATTTGACTAAATCTGTTCAATGCCTTAACATAAATATATGTTTGCAGTTCATACATGTAGTAATCCTAATTGTCAAAATTCTTCACTGTCTTTTTTTGATAAAAACAGTGTAATGCACTATGGTCAAAACTTATGCATTAACCATTGTATTGATGTTGAAAAAGCAAAAAAAGATATTATTCAATATATTGAAAACAACGATAAAATCATTGGCATTTCTGCATCTGGAATGTCTTTTTCAAATTTAGATTTATCTAACAAAAAGTTTTACGGTTGCAATTTTCAAAACTGTAATTTTACAAATATAAATTTTGAATCATGCCGTGTAAGAATTTCTATGTTTGATTTTTCTACATTCAGTGATTGCAACATGATAAATAGTAATATTCAATATGCTTCTTTTGCGGGCTCTACAATGAGTCATATTCTTTTTACCAACTCAGACTTAGTTCATAATAATTTTTGTGGAATTAAAGCATTTCAATCTTCTTTTGATGATAGCGATTTATATAATTCACGTTTTATAAAATCATATTTAGCAAATACATCTTTTAGAAATTGCAATATAAAAAAAACGATTTTTTATGAAATGGAACAACTCAATGTTTCTTTCAAACTTTCAAACACAAGGGAAGCCCTTTTTTCTAAAGATACAAATGCGGAGGAATTAATTTGAAAGTATATTTTCATCTTTCTATTAATGGTTTTTCAAATTCATATTTAGTAAAAAATCCAATAACAAAAGAAGCTTTAATAATTGATCCGGGAACAATTACACAAGAAATAATAAATCAAATTGAAAATGAGCATTATAATTTAGTTGCAGTTTTAATAACACATCATGAAATAAATAATACCAGGGGTGTTCCAACTTTGCGTTGTATTTATTCACCCAAAATATATACAGCAGATTTGGGCATTGCCGGAAATGATACAATTGTTTTAAAAGGTGACGGTTCTTTCAAAGCTGCCGGCTTGAACATAAAATATCTGTCCATGCCCGGACACACATCAGATTCATTATGTTTCAAAATAGGTCGTGTTATTTTTACAGGAGATGCACTCACTGCCGGTCTTACAGGAAACAGCTCTAATTCATATGCTGAAAAAAATTTATTAACAAATATTGAGAAAAAAATTTTTTCACAAACCGACAACACAATAATCATGCCGGGTCAAGGACCGCCTTCAAGTGTTAAAGCAGAAAAAAAATTTAATTTGAGCTTCTTGAAATTAGAAAAACACGACCTGCATTAAGTGCATAATTTTCATAAACATAATTATCCAATGCTATAGCCGCATCAGTTAAACTTTGTGCCCTGGTTTCTTTAATTTTTTTACATAACTCAGGTGTTGCTGCATTTACAAATTTTCTGTTCGCTAAATTATCTGCAAAATAACTTGAACATGCTTTTGTGCTTTGCTGCAAAAGATAAGCCATAAATTCATTTTTCAAAAGATAGTCATCTTTTGGATTATATGACAAATTTGGTGTATTTACAAAATAACTTTTCATGAATGCCCATTCTGTTGAGTCTACTTTTTCAAAAACTGTTTGAACATAATTTCTGAATTTTTCATCAGTAAAATAAATTCCGTGAAAGCATTCATGAGCAAGCAATAAGTGACGCAAAGCACCATTGGATTGTTGGCTAATTGAAATAATTGCTCCATTAAGTGGAACAAATTTTTCATTACCGTTTTCCAAAACAATACGTTTTATAATTTTATTATTTTCTAAAATTTTGCACAGAATTTTTTCTTTTTCATTTAATGAAAAATTTGTTTGATTTGCAAGATTGAAAAAGTCAGCTAAACTTTCTGCTTTATAATCATGTGCATTAAAACCGTGCAAATGTTTGATTTTTTCATCTTCATGTAATTTTCCTGAATAACCTACCTTTTCAACAAAAAATGCTAGGCGTTTCAAATATAAGTCTTGAATTGCATAATCTAAAAAATCAAAAACCAAAACATTTTCTAAAAGCTCCCACGAAAATAATTCAAAATCATTTGTTCGCCATAATTCTTTATTCCAATAAATCACACTTCCCATGTCAGCAACAAGAGGCATAAGATTTTCCGGATTGTCTGTTTTAGTAAATTGTATATTATCATTTTCTAAAATAATTGCTTTTATAATTTTTGCATTTTCTAAAAAAACAATACTTGTGTCAGTTTGTAAAAAATCATTTTCTTTTTTAAATGAACCTAAATGAAGTGTTGTTAAATTTTGATTTGGAAATAATCTTATATTAAATTTTTCTGTTGTAGTTGAGCTTTGAAAATTTGCAATTAAAATTTTATCTTTAACTTTTTCACTGTCATAAAAAAATTTTATATAACTATTTTTTAATGCCGGAAAGCTCACTGCATTATTTGGAACAAGTTTAGTATTTATTAATTTAACATCTTGAAAACTTTCAATAAAAAAATATTTTAAAACATTATTTAAAATAACATTTTTTAAATTTAACGCAACAGAACTTTGTCCATTTTGTAAACCATATTCAATAAAATTATTTTTTTTCTTTCTTGTCATTTATAAAACCAATTTTTACATTTGCTTTTTCTTCACAATAAAAAGTAAAAATTAAAAAAGCACAATTATCTTTTTTTTGAGCTTCATAAATTTGAGTTTTTACTTCATCATTAATTTTTATTTTTAAGAAATTTATTTTAGCTTCTGCTTTACATGATACAAAAAAAACAGACAAAAAAATAAACACAAAAATGAATTTAATTTTAAACACGTTTATCATAAAAACATTTTACACTATTTTTTATTTTAATGCTATAATAATATTTATGGACAAACAAGATATTACATCACTTTCAATTTTACCACATAGAAACATTTGTTTTGAATTACGTCAACTTCAAAAAAAAATTCCGACAATACCTTTTTTGCCCATTTTTGCACCTACTAATTTTGAAACTTTTTCTTCCCCTCTTTTTATTCACAAACCTGTTTTTATAAATTTATGGCTTTGTTGTCCTGTTTCAAAATCTGAAAATTATTTTCATATTGATAAAAACAAAACCATTTCAATTGCAAGTTTTTTAGACATTCCTATAAATACAATTCCGCTTTGTTTTTTTAAAACTAAAAATGAAAAAGATTTATTTTTAAAAAATGATTTTAAAAATTTTATATCTACTGAAAAAAACTTTCCTAAAAAAATGCGTGTTTTTAGAACTGCAAAAATTAATTTTTCATGGCCATTGGATAATAAGAATATTGAAAAAATAAATGAAAAAAGAGAAAAAAAAATAATGACGCAAAATTTATTTTTTGCATTTAATTGGCAAATTGAAAATGCAAAATGGCATCATTAACGCGGATGGCGAAATCCTTCAATGCGAGATGAACAACCAACGTTCCAATCACTTGTTTCTCCGCGTTGAAAAAACTTATATGCAATACCTGCAATCATCGCTCCATTGTCACCACATAATTTCAGTGGCGGAAAAATGCAATGCAAGTCATCGCGTTCAGCCAATAATTCACGTAGCCTAGAATTTGCCGCCACTCCACCACCGGCAACAATTGTTTTAAGTCCTGTATCTTCAATAGCTAAGAACAATCTACTAACTAAAGTTTTTACAGCAGCTTCTTGAAAACTTGCCGCAATATTTTCCGGCGTTTTTTCAAAGTCTTTATTCCAAAATTGATCAATTTGATTTATCACGGCAGTTTTTAATCCACTGTATGAAACATCATACCTATGCTTTGGGTCATGAAATATTGGAACAGGAAATTTTGCTGCAAGGCGATTTCCTTTTTGTGCTAATTTGTCAATTATTGCACCGCCGGGATATCCAAAGTCATAATATTTTGCAATCTTATCAAATGCTTCTCCTGCCGCATCATCAATGGTAGTTCCAAGTATTTCAATGTCATCAAAATTATTTACTTTACAAATAATTGTATGACCGCCGGAGACAAGCAAACCTAAATACGGATATGAAACATCTTCTAATAAATGTGCTGCATACAAATGTGCAAGCATATGATTAACTGCTAAAAACGGTTTCCCTAGTGACCAAGCTAACGTTTTTCCAAAAGTTAATCCAACCAAAAGACTCCCCATGAGTCCGGGTCTATTTGTAGCAACAACAGCATCTATATCATTTATTGACAAAGATGCTTCCTCTAATGCTTCATGTACAACAGGTTGAATCCATTCAATATGTTTACGACTAGCTAATTCCGGCACAACACCTTGATACTTTGTATGAAAAGGTATTTGTGTGGCCACAACATTACTTAAAATTTTCTTGCCGTCTACTACTACTGACGCTGCTGTTTCATCACATGAAGACTCAATGCCTAAAATTTTCATTTAATTTTACTTCCTGCTTTTGAAATAGTACTGAAGGCAAAACCAGCATCTTCCCATTTTTTATAATTATCCGTTAGTAATTTAGCCAAACCGTGAGGGCGAACGTGTCCTATCATAATCACATAACCTTTTCGCTCACAAATTTTCAAGCCTTTTTCAATTTCTTTTAACATATCTGCATGACTATTTGTATTGTCAATAAAAATATCGCGTTCATATATTTTCATACCACGTTCTTTTGCGGCAATCGGAACAGCAGATTCAGAGGTTGTGCGCGAATCTAAAAAATAAATATTTTTTTCACGACATATATCCAAAATTAAACCGCTTGCCCACGCATTTTCAGTAATAAGAGAACCTTCGTGATTATTCATGCCACTAACTTTTCCGACTTCTTTTAAGTTTTCCAAAACAATATTTTTAATTGCCCACTCGTCCATATCATCCGTTGGTAAAATAGCTCCCGGACCGGGATTTATATTCAAATTTTTTGCTTGCATCGGTTGATGTAACATGACTTCTTTGCCGGCTAATCTACTGCGATTAGCAGCCTCTGCAGAAAATGGTAATTTAGGCAAAACAGAAATGGTTATTGGAAATGGTATTTCTAAATAAGGTTGTAAATAATTTAAATTATGTCCTGCATCATCAAAGACAAAAATTACAATGCCTTTGCTGCCCGGTTTTACTTTTGGTAAAATGGGCTCAATTTTTTCCTTTATGCCACCGGCCACTGTACTTGATTCTGAAACTATGTTTTTTGTTGTTTGCGTTTTTAATTCAGGTGTTTCATTTTCTATAATTTTTTCTTCTTTGACAACATTTATTTTCGGCTCTTCCAAATCATTTTTTTTATCGATAATTTGATTTGTTAAATCTATTTGTATTTTTGGTTGAATAACTTCTTTAGTTTTTTCTAAACTTTTTTCTGCAATTGACGAAACTATATTTTCTTTTTTTTCAACTTTAGTTACATCTTTTTCCTTTGTCTTTTTTAATGTTTCTTTGTTCGCAATTGTAACGCTTACGAACAGCATTGTAACACAAATTGCTATAATAGAAAAAGAAAGGGCTAAAGTTTTTTTATGATTAATTTTTAGTTTTTTATTTTTTTTCGCCATAATAATATAATACTGTTATGAGAAAAATTTTTCAACATAGAAAAGTATTAAAAAATAAAATTAATTTTCATTATGCTTTAATATTTGTATTTAACAAATATCGATACTAAAAATATCGAATAACAAAAAAAGACTGTACTACAGGAGGATTATTCAGTACAGTCTTCTAAAACTCTCAATATTGCCGACTTTTTATTATGGCTATGCGGTTGCATTTTTTTTCTGTTTGATTGCCGCACGCAATCGTAAAATGGCTCTTATTTCCATTTGACGTACAGTTTCAGAAGAAACACCTAGCATTTCTCCAACTTGGCGTAATGTTTTATTTTTCTCGTCATAATTAAAATTATATCGATAATATAAAACTTCTTTTTCCATATGAGGTAATTCATTTAATAAATTTGCCACTTCCTTCCTTGATTCTTCAGCTAATACATATTCTTCCGGAGTCAATGTTTCATCAGGAATTAGATCACTAATTGTTGCAGCGGATGAATCGCCAACGGGACAATCCAAACTAGAAACTGTGTATGAATAAGTTAATGCTTCATTAATCTCATCCGGCATAACTCCAAGATAAGTAGCCATTTCTTCAACATAAGGCTCACGACAATTTTTTTCTAAAAGCACTTCACGGGCATTTTTTATGCGACGTAACAAAGCTTCTTTTCTATAAGGTATGGTAATAATATTATGCTTGTTTCGTACATAACGCAAAATTGCCTGTGTAATCCATAAATATGCATATGTTGAAAAACGTGTGTTAAAAGAAGCTCGATATCTTGAAGCGGCTGTTATTAAACCGATGTTTCCTTCTTGAATTAAATCCATAAATGAAATTTTAAAGCTATTATATTTTTTTGCAGCACTAATTACTAATCGCAAATTACTTTGTACAAGTTTTTTTTCAGCATTTTTATCGCCGGATTCACTTCTTTTAGCAAGTTCAATTTCTTCTTCTGCTGTCAAAAGCGGATAGGATTTTACTTGATTAATATAACTATTAAAAAGTTCTTTTTCCATTGTATTACCTCAGTTATATTAAAGCAAAAATCGTGCCAACTTTTTAAAATATTTATATTTAAATGCAAAACGGCTCTAAAGCCTTATTATTACTTGATTTACGACATTTTTTCGGCTAAAAATATTTTGATACGATACAAAAAAAAATCTATCTGTATACATTTTTATACAGATAGACTAATACAAATCTATACATTCAGATTTTTGACAATTTTGACATATTTAACAAAATCTACAAAAATTTTAGAACTTAACCTCATAACTAAATGCTATACGATTAAAGCACCATTCACGGCTAGCAAATGTTTTATTATATGCACTTTCGTTTTCTGCAATTGCTTCAGTATAAGAACGTCTGCTTTTAAAACGTGCCTGAATTGTCAATTGATGCATTTTATTAAATTTCAAAATTGCAACAGGGCTCAAAGCTATTTCCATAAAAGCCGGATTCCAGTTTTCATAACGTGTTGCAAAATTACCGCCTCCTAAATATCCTTCCAGCTCACACTGTAAGGCTACTGTTTGCAAAAGTAAAGGCATTTGGTAACCTAGTAAAAATGATGAATAATATTTCCAGCCATTACAATAATCGGCTGTTCCCTGCCATTTCCAAATTTCACCGTCAGGAGCACTTGTTAGTCTTTGATAAAATACTTTATAGGAAGCTAACATTACAACGTGAGTCCAATCACCCGGCACAATGGCACCTATGTCAAATTGGAACAATGAATCGAACCAAAATTGCATCATCCATGTTTGAAAAGGATTTGTGGAGGTAAATTTTTTTGTTGTGTCGTTATAAATTGCACTTCCTTGAACATTAAGTGGAGCAAAATCCCAACCTGTTCCAATTTTTCCGCCGGCTGTAAAAACCAAAAAAGCGATGGGTGTAAAATTCGCCTGAAAGATTGGCATAACTGAAACGGGTGATAGTTCAAATGCTGCATTTAATTTTAAATTATTGTCTTTAACTAATGGATTTGTGCCAAATGGTGTAGGTATGGTATAAAAATAATTTCCTGTTACACGTGCTTCAAGAGCAGAAAAAGGGCCGTTAATAAAACTAAAGTGTGTATTATTTACATTGATTTTACTTTCGGATCTTGGATAATATGCCAAATCAGTAACAACGGAAAAGGAGTGTGATTTTGCATAAACGCCACTAATAACAAGCAATAATAACAAAAAACATATAATCTTTTTCATAATGTAAATTATATATCAAGAGATTTAATTTGACAAGAAAAAAAACAATAAAAACACGAAAAAAACCACGAATGCACACGAATTAACGCGAATGTTTTAGATAACCGCGAATGAACGCGAATCTATGGGAAAAACTACGGTTATCATAAAACTGCACCTAAAATAAAGCTGTAGTTTACAGAGATTTATCGACACACCCGAGATTATCGCTCAACAAACCAACCTTATTCGTAGCTAATTCCCATTGAATCACCTTATTCGTAACCATTCGTGTCTATTTGTGGCTCTTTTTTATTATTCGTGGCCATTCGTGTTCATACGTGGCTTAACTCCATTAAAACCTAATATTTTCTTATATTGAAATTAATAAATTCTTTCTATATAATAATGTAAACACAAAAAACGTATGCAAAAATATTTGGAGGTTTTATGTACATAACTTGTTTAGATTTAGAAGGCGTTTTAGTACCTGAAATTTGGATTGCATTTTCCGAAGAAACACACATAAATGAATTGCGTTTGACAACTCGCGATATTCCTGATTATGATGTTTTAATGAAAAAACGAATAGATATTTTAAAAGAACATAAATTATCATTAAAAGATATTCAAAACACAATTGAAAAAATTGAGCCCATGGAAGGAGCAAAAGAGTTTTTAGATGAATTGCGAAGTATTTGCCAAGTAATCATTTTATCAGACACATTTACTCAATTTGCGGCACCTTTGATGAAAAAACTGGGTATGCCCACAATTTTTTGTAATATATTAAATATCGATAAAAATAATATGATTTATGACTACACTTTGCGCCAAGAAAATGGAAAATTCCATGCAATAAAGGCTTTTCAATCTATAGGATATAAAACGATAGCGGCGGGCGACTCATTTAATGATTTAGAAATGATTAAACAAAGTGAAGCCGGTTTTTTGTTTCGCCCACCTAAACATATTGCACAAGAATATAGTCAATTTCCTGCATTCACAGAATATGCACAATTACTTGATGCTATAAAAAAGCAAATTTTTCAATAATCATAAATTTTATTAAAGATTATAATCTATTCTTTTGGACGCTTATCTTCAACGCGCTTTGCTTTTCCTTCCGCAATAGGCATGGAACCTGGTTCTTTTAGTTCAACAGAAGGATTAATTGAAATAAGTGCCGACACTTCCGCTTTGATTTTATCTTTTAGATTATTCAAAACGCGAGCGTCATCTGCAAATATTTCAGGTGTAACTTCGCATTGTACAGTAAGTTTGTCAAGTAATCCATGCTTTTCAACAACAATAAGATAATTTGCACCTACACCGTGCATTTTCAAAAGCACTTCTTCTATTTGACTTGGGAAAACATTTACGCCATTAATAATGAGCATATCATCTGTGCGACCAGTAAAACGTGCAATGCGTCTGTGAATGCGACCACATTTACAAGGCTCAGGAATTATTCGTGTCAAATCACGTGTTCTGTAACGAATAAGTGGCATGGCATCGCGACACAAAATAGTCATAACAAGCTCACCTATCTGACCGTCTTCTACAGGCTCCAATGTTTCCGGATTTATAATCTCCATAATATAACGATCTTCCCAAATATGTAAGCCACTACGATAGATGCATTCAAAGGCAACTCCCGGACCATTCAACTCACTCATGCCATAACAATTAAAAACACCTATTCCTAATTTATCTTGAATTTTACATCTTAATTCTTCTGAGTGCGGTTCTGCTCCTGTAATTGCTATGCGCCATTTAAATTCTTCACGAGACCATTCACTGTTTTCAATGGCTTGATGCAAATGCAATAAATAACTTGGTGTTGCATGCGTAACAGTAGTTCCAAAATCATGCATAAATTTTATTTGCCTTAATGTATTTCCGGAGCTTGTAGGAATAACAGTCATGCCTAATTTTTCGGCACCATAATGAAAACACAAACCGCCTGTAAAAAGACCGTATGTCATCATATTTTGGCAAATATCATCGGGGGTGCATCCGACAGCAGCCAAAGAACGTGCCATTGTATCAGCGGCTACATCAACATCTTTCATTGTTTGATAAATAACTGTAGGTGTGCCCGTTGTGCCACTTGACGCATGAATACGTACACATTCACGTTGAGGAACTGCTAATAGCCCAAAAGGATATGCTTCACGTAAATCATTTTTCGTTGTCAACGGCAAACGGCGTAAATCATCCAATGACTTAATATCCGAGCCGCTTTTAATTCCGTTTTTTTTCAAACGTTCTGAATAAAACGGTGTACGCAATGCATTATCAACTTGTTTTTTTAATGCTTCCAACTGAATAATCTCCAATTGGCTACGTTCCATTAATTCAATTTTTTTATCCCAAAAAGGCACTTCCATTTCCATTATAATTACATCCTTTTTTGCGAACCAAGTGATAATGCTTTCACATTAATATCTACAAGTTTTGGATCTTTTTTCGCAAAACGATCATAAATAGCTTTTTCAATTGTTGAACGAGCAACAGGTATATAATCTAAAGCAGCTCCTACTAAAACCATATTTTCAGTTTTTGCATTTCCAGCCTCTTTAGCAAGCTCATTTGCTTTAATAATGAATCCCTTTGGTAAATCTTTAATTACATCATAAATTTTTTCAATTTCAGGATAATTTGGAATATTAACAAAAGGATCTGCTGCAGTTATCAAAACACCATCTATAGAAAGCCATGAAAGATAACGTAAACTTTCCATCGGTTCTAATGATAAAATCATATTAGCACTTCCTGTCGGAATTAAGTCTGATGAAATACGTTCGTCGGAAATGCGCAAATGTGCCTGAACTCCTCCGCCTCGCTGACTCATTCCGTGAACTTCACTTTGACGCACTTGTAAGCCGTCTGCCATGGCCGCTTGTGCAATAATTGCAGCAATTGAAAGAACACCTTGTCCGCCAACTCCTGCCAATATAATATCATATTTCATAAAATTTATCCTTTTAGGAGTTTTATCCTCTCTCATATCTTCAATTATTTTTCAATAGTTTCAGCCACTTTTTTTGATTTATTACGTAAACGAAAAGCTTCCAAGCATTCTCTGACTAAAATTATTACTGACAAACCTTCATATTCAGCTTCTTCGGTAATAATATGAGCATTTTCATCAATTTGACTCGGATTCGTGGATAAAACTTTAATATGTTCTTTTTCAACTCCCAATCCTAAAATTAATGGCTCAAGCTGACTTGAAGGCAAAATAGTTTTTTGACAACCTGTCATAGCAACAATACTATTATCTAAAATTATTGCCGTCATGGATGTTTTAGTTGAAATTGCATCTATTAAATTTGTAATTCCTGAGTGTAAAAATGTTGAATCGCCAATTACACCAAATGTGTACTTACAACCGGCTTGAGAAGCACCACGTGCCATTCCTAATGAAGCACCCATGCACACAATAGTTTCAATAGCATTTAATGGTGGTGTTGCACCTAAAGAATAGCAACCTATATCTGCCATAACGGCAACATTATCACTACCGGCTTTTGCAACTAATCCTTCTACAGCTTTATTTAATGCACTATATGAATCATGGTGAGGGCAACCTTTGCACAATTGAGGCGGACGGTTCGGTAATTTTTCTAAAAATGTAGCGGCATTTCTGTTTTTGCTTATCAAAAAAGATTGCATTGAATCATTTATCGGCAGGCCTAATGCTTTTCGCACAATATCGGGATTTAATTCTCCCGTTCTAGGCAGATGTCCGGAAAGTTTTCCTATTACTTGAATATTTTGTGGTAAAACACCTCTCAAGGCTTTTTCAATAAAAGGCATACCTTCTTCAATAACTAAAATATTTTTCACAGAAGCGGTCAGTTTATGTAATAATTCATGTGGTAAAGGTAAAGTTCCAATATGTAGTGTGCTTGGAGTACCACGCATATCATAACGAGCGTTACAAAGTTTTTCATAATCGGAAAAGTTTTCCATGTAATAATTACGTGCTAAACCACTTGTAACGATTGCCATATCATCACGGTTCGAATTTATTGAAAGCCGGTTCCATTTTGTGTTCACCACATAATTTTGCATATCTTTTTGCTTGGCAATCATTTTTTCATAATTTTTACGTGCCAAAGCAGGAAGTAACATCCATTCCGTGCGTTCAGCCTTAGATAAGTCATTTTGATTTTTCCATTTATTTGCAGAAAGTGGAGTTATAGCCGCACGACTGTGAGCCAAACGCGTTACCATACGCATCAAAACAGGTACGTGTAGTTTTTCTGAAAGCTCAAAAGCATCAAAAATCATTTCATATGCTTCCTGCTGAGTTGTAGGCTCAAAACAAGGAATCATAGCAAATTCGGAATAAAAACGTGAATCTTGCTCACCTTGTGAAGAATGCATACTCGGATCATCTGCAACAACAAGAACCAACCCTCCTTTAATTCCAACTAAAGATGAGTTCATAAATGGATCTGCAGCTACGTTCAACCCTACATGTTTCATTGTAATGATTGTACGCTTTCCTGCAAAAGAGCAACCTAAAGCACTTTCATATGCTGTTTTTTCATTTGTACACCATTGTGCCACAGGTCCGGCATTTTTTTCATGATTTTCAATCAAAAACTCCATTATTTCAGTAGAAGGTGTTCCCGGATATCCAAAGGCACAAGAAAGCCCTGCATGGATAGCTCCTAATGCAAGGGCTTCATCGCCTAGCAAAACTATATCATTCATAATGAATATATTATAGTAAATTTTTAATTTCTTGTATATAACTTACTCAAGCATTAATTGGTATAACTATAACTATTTGTAGCCGAATATATTGTACCGTCATTACAAGTTAGAATAATCGTTACAGAATATACTTTATAATTTGTACCAAAATATGTATACATTATTGTAAGATCTTTGCCACTAATCGTTATATCGGATGTACTGACCGTTACTTCAGTTCCGTCAATATAAAAATTATATGAACTTGCAGTGCCGTCAAACCGTCAATTGAAGAATCATGAACAGGTGAAACAAGTTGCATAGATCTAGGTGTACGCAAAGAAAAATCATTCGTTGCCACAAGTCCTGTTCTGGCAACTGAATTTTCGGAATTATTTGCAAATGCCTGAACTGTTGCAATATATTTATCCGAAGGTAAAACTAAATTTTCTACTGTTTGTTTTGTTGTAACTTGTTTTACCAAAACATCTTTTTGCCCGTCTTTTTGTTTGTAAATGCTAAGTTTGTAATAATCTGCACCGTTTATATCCTGCCATGAAAACTCAACGCTCTTATCGCCATAAATCCATTGTTGTGAATTAGGTTTTGGTGTCATAAAAACAGGTTCAGGCAAAACATTTTCCACAAAAAGCACACGACTGTCCGAATATAATGCCAGTTCCGGTAATTTTATACGCCAAAACCACTTACCTTTAGGCAAAATCACTTGCGTTGCAGAATTTCCCGGTGCATTAATTTCATGAACATCATCAGAAAAATCTTTAGTTTTTGAAAATTATAATGTACAATTTAATTAAGGTGACTGTTTTTTCCACATAAAATTTATGCCGGAAACAGAAAGTTCTTCTGCCACAAAATAATTCGGCGGATAAACAAGACGATTTTCTTCTAATTTACGTGACTGTGTTTCAAAAGAAAAAACTTCAGAAGAACTTTGACCGCGCATGACTTTCCAAAACCATTGTCCGTCTTTTAATAATTCTTTATTTATAATTTCACTGTAAAAATTTTCCGAAACTTCTTTATTAATAATCGGATTTTCAAAATCGGAATTATTTGCCACAAGTAAAGTACAGTTTTCTTGTTCTTGATTTTGCCAAATAAAATTTAGTTTACTATCTTCTTCAGATGTATAAACTTTTGTACCGCTTAAAGGGGACCTCAAAACAGGTGGCAAAATATCTCTTTGTTTTTTTAGCACAAAATTTTTAACAATTGTAGAATCTCCCAATCCTACATTTCCAATTGTATAATACGGTGTTATACGCCAAAAATATTCACCTTCAGCCAAATTTGGCAAAACAAAATTTTCATTTTCACTTTTTTCATAAATGATTGGTTCTTGCATATTTGCATTTTTTGTATCAATATCAATATTTCCGCCACCACTTAAAGAAATTGTAGCTCCACTGTCAGTATAAAAAACTTGTATCATAGTTTTTTCAAATACTTCAATTTGGCTACCGTCAATAAATGTTAAAGTAGCTTGCGAAAGTTTTTCCGTACTAATTGTATCTGCATTATATATGGGCGAATTTTGTTTCATTCGTTCCCAGACAACACGGTCTGAAAATTTACGTTGAACAACTCTGTGACGATATTTTATTGTTGCAATTTGTTCTTTATCATGGCGAATTGTATTTTTATTTAAGTCATTCCAAAATAAAACCAAAATGTAATTAAAATGTTAGAAACAATTGTTAAAGTCAGTGAAAATGGTCGTGAACAAGCGGCAGCTCTTCAAGAGTTAACTAGCGATTAATATTAATTTTTTTGAAATTTCATTGTATGACACAAACAAACTTTTCTCATAAAATATTTAATTTAGTTTATTTTGTAGATTTTATCTTTTATTCAGGTTTATATTGACAAATATATTTTCAAATGATATAATTAAAATGTTAGGATAAGCTAACAAAAAAAGGATAATAATGAAACTTTCAGAACTAAAACCCGGTGAATCCGGAATTATTATAAACGTTGGCGGAACTGGTGCTCTCCGAAGACATTTGCTTGACATTGGACTTACGCCAAAAACGTCCGTATTTGTTAGAAAAGTGGCACCCATTGGTGACCCGATAGAATTGTGCCTTCGCGGATATGAGTTAACCTTACGCCTTTCGGAAGCAGAACAAATTGAAATAGAAAAAACTAGCAATGGATATGATTTTTCTATATGTAAAGGAAACTGCAATTGTTGTAATAACCACAGAAAAAGACGACGTTTTCGTTTATGGGGCAAACATACTCTTTGTGATAGCCAAAATTCTTTTAAAAACTAAACTTTTCGCAATAAGTGGAGAATTTTATGAAACTTACCATCGCTTTAATAGGTAACCAAAACTGTGGTAAATCCACACTTTTTAATCAATTAACCGGAAGCAAACAGCATGTTGGAAACTTTCCCGGTGTTACCGTTGAAAAAAAAAGCGGTTTAATAAAACATCAGTTTGTGCATCCACAAGATAATATTCACAAAATTCAAGTTGAATTAGTGGATTTACCGGGCATATATTCTCTTTCGCCCTATACACCTGAAGAAATTCTTACGCGCGATTTTCTCATAAATGAAAAAATTGATGCGGTAATTAATATTGTAGATGCCACAAATCTTGAGCGGAATTTATATTTAACATTACAACTAATGGAAATGCAACTGCCTATGGTTCTAGCACTAAATATGATGGATGAAGTACTAAATGCCGGTAATTCCATTAATGTAGAAAAATTATCTAGCATGCTAGGCATTGATGTAGTTCCCATTGTGGCAAACAAAGGAGATGGCATAACGGAATTAAGCCAAATTACAATTGAAAATGCGCTAAAAAACAAAGTACCTAGTAAAACGGATTTTTGTGAAGTAGGAAGTGCTTACCACAAAGCAATTCATGCCATAGCTCATTTAATTGAAAATAATGCACAAAAAGCAAAAATCCCTTTACGTTTTGCCGCAACAAAGTTAGTTGAAGGAGATGAAATAATTTTAAAAAAATTATCATTAAACAAAAATGAAACGGATATTTTAGAACATATTACAACAGAAATGGAATCGGAATTAGAAACCGACCGCGAAGCTGCATTAGCAGACATGAGATATGCATTTATTGAAAAATGTACAAAATTAGCTGTAAATAAAGTTAGTGAAACAAAGGAACAACTTCGTTCCGTAAAAATTGACAAGGTTTTGACACATCGTATTTTTTCCATTCCAATTTTTATTGCAATCATGGCGATAATTTTTTATCTGACCTTTAATATAATCGGTGGCACTTTAAGTGATTGGCTTACAATTATTATTGACACTTTCACTGCATTTGTCGACAATGCTTTAACAAAAATAAATCTTGCTCCTCCTGTACACTCACTCATAATAAACGGTATTTTTGCCGGAGTCGGAAGTGTTTTATCTTTTTTACCTTTTATTATAGTATTGTTTTTTTTCTTATCTCTTTTAGAAGATTCAGGATATATGGCACGCATTGCTTTTGTGATGGACGGTTTTTTGCGTAAAATAGGACTTTCGGGCAAGTCCATTGTTCCAATGCTCATAGGCTTTGGTTGTTCCGTGCCTGCAATTATGGCAACACGTACATTAAATAGTCGTCGCGACAAACGCCTTACAATTTTTATTACTCCGTTTATGTCTTGTAGTGCAAAACTGCCTGTTTATGCATTATTATCTGCGGCTTTTTTTCCGGGCAAAGAAGTAATTGTTATGATATGTTTGTATCTTGGCGGAATAATCGTTGCAATTTTGTCTGCACTTTTGTTGAAAAAAACCATATTTACAGGTAAACCCATTCCTTTTGTAATGGAACTTCCCGCATATAGAATGCCCACTGCTAAAACTTTAGCACTTCATCTTTGGGAAAAAGCTCGCGACTTTTTAAAAAAAGCATTTACTGTAATTTTTATGGCAACGATTATTATTTGGTTTTTGCAAACTTTTAATTTCCGCTTTGAGATGATAGAAGATTCCGGCACAAGTATTTTAGCCGCCTTTGGTAAAGTTATCTCTCCCGTATTCAAACCTCTAGGATTCGATGACTGGAGACTCTCCACCGCACTTATCACAGGACTTTCTGCGAAAGAAGTAGTCGTAAGTACACTAGCTGTTTTAACAGGAACAGGGGCGGAATTATCTGGAAGTGCAGGGTTGCAAAATGCTTTATCATCAATGATGTCTCCTCAAGCAGCTCTTGCATATTTAGTTTTTATTTTATTATATATGCCTTGCGTTGCCACATTAGCGGTAACTAAGCGCGAACTTGGCACAAAGCTTGCTATTTTTGCAGTAACTTTTCAAACAGTTACTGCATGGATTGTTGCATTCTTTGTGCACCTTGTCGCAAATTTTTTTTAGATATTTTATTGTAAATCTTTTAATGCTTTAATAAATTTCTCACCCGTATAGCTACTAACAAAAAATGCATACGGAATTTCAGAACACAAAATAAGATATTTGCCTTCTTCGTCACTTTCATAAACTGCAACATTTATTTCACGATTTTGCACAGTCATTGTCATATTTACTAAAGAATAAGAGGGCAATTTAGTATTTTCAGAAGCAAAACTTTGAACACGCAAATTAGTCAAACCGGCAACCCAAGAATTTACTTTTTCAATATTTAGTTTTCCATCTTGAATAGATTTACCATTTTGTGAAACAAGAGTCCAAACAGACGGCTCCCCTACTTTAGCTATTTCATAATTAATATCTTTTGTAGTAACAGAAATTTTCATAATATCCGAAACATTTAATGCATAAACATTTTTATCACGCAAATCGTCTACTGAAACGCTTGCATTGCTTAATAAATTTCCTGAAACTAATTTTATAGCTTTATCATTATCTAAAGTAATGTAGGACTGCTGTCCTGTAGCGGCACTCTTGCCTATTTTAACTGTGCGTAATTCTTTACCTTTTTCACTTAATGTAACAAATAGTGCATTATTGTCATTTAAGCCATAACGTTCATCATCGCCGTTTTTAGAAACTGTGTCCAAAACACGAATGCTTTTCATATCATTCAAAATATTTTCAACTGCATTTGCATCTGCAGGATATTTTGATTCATTAATGAGCCACTTACCTTCGGTTTTGGACAAAACTGTTTTTTCACCATTAATACCACGTGTGATAACAATTTGATCGGGATTACCCTCAAGATTAAAATCTTTAATTTGAGTCCTGTTTGAAAAAACAAGTTGTAATATATAAACCAAAGCTAAAATGGCAATGGCAGAAAGTAAAAATATTTTTCTTTTATTCATTTTTCCTCCAATCATAAACTATTTTATTTGTCTGGAATCGTTTGCATTATAACGATTGCGAATGCGTTTGCGTCTGGAAACTCTGGAACGCCAAACAATAAACCCTCCTAAGGCTACTAAAATAGGCAAGCCGTACTGGTTAAACGCTTTTGCCGTGCTAATAGCAGGTTTACTCACTTTCTTCAATGTATCTAATGCTAAACCTTTTGTTCTCATGGCACATAAATCTTCATTACCATTCATATAATCAATAGCATTACGAATAAAAAGTGCAATTGGCTGTCTTCCGCTTTCATCAATTACTTGTGAAGTTGTGATACTGGAAGTTGTTGTCACAAAAATTTTACCTTTTTGAACACTGCTTTTTATGTGATTTTCAGCAGCCATTGCAACTTCACCGGCCATTTTTGCAGATTTTTTTTCTTCCGCACTTGCAACTTTTTCTTCATCTAATACTTCAGTTATAACTGGATTTTCAAACGCACTGTCAAAATTTCCTTCCAAAAGAACAGCTAAATTTTCTTTTTTCATCGTTTCTTTTGCAGGCACACTCATCATCATAGGATTCAAAACGATATTGTTTGCCATGAGCCAAGATTCTGCAGAACTATTTGCTAAAATTGTTGCAGTATGTTTTGCATTTTCAGGAATTTCAACATCAATTGAACCGGGATTAACCATAATCACAAAACCCAAATTTTTTGTAATAGGATGCTTTTTGTTCAAACCGTCCTTTTGCAAAATCGGTGCAAAATACAATGCAACTTTACCAAGACGTTGATCCATCGTTTCATAACAATTTTTATCCAAAACATAATTTTTGCCTAATTTAACACCGTGTTTTGTCAAAAGTTTTTCCAAACCCGTATCAATAGGTACATATTGTGGTTGTTGATAATATGACATTTGTCCTTGCATCGTTATTTCTTCAAAAGGATCAATAAAAAGTATTAAATTACCGCCTTTCATTAAAAACTGATCTATTTTATAAAGCTCCAAATCACTGAAAGATTGTTTTGGTCCATTAATCACTATAGAAGTAATATTTGCAGGAATGTCTTCATCTGACAAATCAAGCGAATAAAATTCATAAGTATCTGAAACAATTGATGCCAAAGGTGCAGAACCGGAATTCTTATCACTCAAATCTTTTTCGCCATGTCCTACAACGTAGCCAACAACTGACGATTTTGAAACTAACGACTGCAAACTTTCCGTAATCGATTCTTCAAGATTATCCAAACCGCTTATACCAAAATTACCGAAAAATCCACGAACCAACTGCAATGGCACAATGCGAAAATTATCTCCATATTCCAACACCATACCGATGACACCTTCGTCCATTCCGCTTTGTGAATTTTTATCTTTCCAAGTAATTTTTTGCATTCCGTATTTTGATACAATCTCTGCAATTTGTTCTGAACTGGGATCTACTTTTTCATAAGAAATACGATCACGATTTTTTCGATTCACCGTATTATATGCTTCATTTACAACTTTATCCAAGTAATCGAATCCGTTGATATTAAAAGCCTTTAATTTAGATGAAGCATACAAAGTCATTTTTACTTTTGATGAAAGACCTGCCAATGTATTTGTCGTTGCTATCATCTTGCTCATTGTTGTTGTAATTTTATATTCCAGACCTTCGGCACTTTGTAAACCGTCTAAAAGCTCAATTCTGTCCGAATATGTTAAAACAATTCCCATATAAGCGTTTTTGAAACCCACTTCATTATCTTTTACTTCTTGAATTTGAATTTGCCTCAAGTTATAATCACGAGCCATATTCTGATTTTCAGGTTTATCCATATCAAAAAATTCATATGAAAAATTATCATTTGCTTTACCTGAATATTCTACAAGTAAATCATGCACGTATTGCTCAACGGAATTATACGGTGAAGGTAATTTTTTTGTAAAAAAAACTTTTACGGAAAGAGGTTCTTCTAAATTTTTAACAACTTGCACTGAAGCTTTTGAAAGCGAATATGAACGTGCAGATGTTAAGTCAAGGCGAAAAAAAGCATGACTTCCGACAAGATTTAAAAGAACAAGAAATACAACGAAAAGAACAAAATCACTGTCCGAACTTTTTATCCATGACCAAAATCGTTTGAAAATATTATTGTTTTTATTTTCCATTATGCTGCCCTCCCTGCTGAAAGTGATTTTACAGTCATGGAAAAAAATAAAACGGTTAAAGAAATAAAATAAAGTAAATCACGACTGTCCAAAATGCCTCTTGAAATTGACGAAAAGTGACTGCCTGCACTGAAAAAAGCTAAAAAATTTACAATACCGGCAGGTAAAAGGAAAAGAAAACTTTCAATCATTACCAATAAAATGGAAATAGAAAATGCAATAAAAAAAGCGATAATTTGATTTTTTGTTACGGATGACGCAAATACACCGATGGCGGAAAAACTTCCTGCTAAAAAAATCGCTCCGATATAACCGCCTAAAATGGGTCCATAATCGGGAGAACCGAAAATAGCGGCAGTCAAAACATAAAACAATGTTGGAGCTAACATTGCACAACTGAAAATAAAGCTCGCCAAATATTTACCCAAAACTACATCAAAGCATGTAACGGGTAATGTCATCAATGTTTCCAAACTACCGCTTCTGGTTTCTTCTGAAAAAACTCGCATTGTAAGTGCAGGAATGAAAAAAGAAAACAAAATTGGCAATAATCCAAAAAAGTTGCGCAAGTCCGCTCTTCCGATTATGAAAAATGTTGAAAAAAATAATAAACCTGAAAAAATTAAAAAAAGTCCGGTAACGATATATGCAATCGGACTTGTAAAATATGCGGAAAGTTCCCGTTTTAATATTACACAAACAGGAGATTTTGCCTTTGTCATTATAAATTACCTCCTACAGTCAATGTGCGGAATACGTCTTCAATTGAATTGCGTTGCATAGACATCTCATACAATGTCCAACCACGACGATTTACCAAGTTAAAAACATCTTTACGCACATCAGTATCTCCTGAGATGGACAAACTTGCACACGTGATTTTGTCCCCTTCACTCAACAATGGAGCATCTTCTGTTTCATAAGGATTAACTGAAGCAACTGCGAAAATTTCTTTTGCGTCTTTTACAAAATCATCATAGTCAACACCACTTACAATTAAATTAACACTGGCAGAACTACCGTAACGATTGCGTAATTCAGGAGTTGGACTGTCGGCAACAATTTTACCTTTGGAAATAATTATTACGCGGTCACAAAGATTTTCCACTTCACTCAAAATATGTGTTGAAATTATGACTGTACGCGTTTTTCCAATTTCTTTAATGAGCGAACGCACTTCACCAATTTGATTTGGATCAAGACCGCTTGTAGGTTCGTCTAAAATTAAAATTTCAGGGTCATTAATCAAAGAATGTGCTAAACCTACTCTTTGTCTGTACCCGCGCGAAAGCTCAGAAATATTTTTGTGCATAACTTCGTGCAAACCACAAACATCTGCCAAATGCGGCACTTTTTCTTGAGCATTCACCACCTGCATATCGGCAACATATTTTAAATAATCTTCTACAATCATATCGCTGTAAAGTGGTGCACTTTCCGGCATATAACCGATTTTTTTCTTTGCTTCACGCGGATTCGTATTTATATCTTCGCCATCAATTTTTATGATTCCACTTGATGATTCTAAAAAACCCGTAACCATCCGCATCGTTGTAGTTTTGCCCGCGCCATTAGGACCAAGAAGTCCAACAATCTCACCTGTTTTAATGGAAAAACTAATATTATCCACAGCAAGAAAATTGCCAAAGGCTCGGGACACATTTTCAACTTCTATCATGTATCCTCCAAGTATTTTTAAAATATACAATTATATTTATTATATACTAAACAATGTTACTTTGTAAATGTTACACAAAAAACTTGTTACACAAAAAA
>JAAYNH010000084.1 GCA_012520945.1 Treponema sp.
ATGGAAAAATTACAATAGATACGGCAAAAATTGCTGATCCTACTAAACTTCAGTATAAGTTTGGTGTAAGTGGGGCTGCAACAGCAGTTGCATCTGCATAACTTACCGGTTTAGCAACGGGTTCATACTATTTCCGTTATGCTGAAACAGGAGATAAATTAGCATCCGAATGGACAGCTGCAGTTGTTGTTGACGAGTGGAGTGATCCTTCATTACAACCTGCCACAACTCCTATTGCTGCAGACTTTGAAATTTCAGATGCACAAACTGCAGACGGCAACGGTTCCATTGCTATCGTTAAAGACGGTGCAGTTGCAACAGATTACGAATATAAGAAAGTTGGCGACGGTTCATACATACCAGTAGAATCAAGCCCTGTTTCTCTTCCTGTTGGAAAATACGTTTTCCGCATTGCAGCTAAAGCCGGTGTAAATAATGCAAGTGCAGACAGTCCTGAACTTGAAATTAAAGTAAGCGGTGGTTCTGTAGATCCGCAAGCTCAACCTTTTAATTGGTTTGTTGGCGACTATTATGAAGAAAATAAAGCTAAATTTGAAGACGTAAACGGTAAAATGACACTTACTCTTTCTGAAGCAATCGTAGCCGGAAATGTTACAATAGCTCCTAACGTTAAGTGGGCTCATGACGGAAAAGAAACTATTTTGAAAGATTTGATTCCTGGTGCAACTGAAGACAAAGATGTAACAGGTTATGCTCAGCTTGGTGCAAAAGGTACTAGTGAAAATAAATCCCTTTCTTTTGTTGCTCCTGCAGGAACACAAAAAATTAAAGTTTATGCAAAAATTGATGATGGTGAAGCTGCAAAAAATCTTATAGTTAATGACGGAGAAACCGATCTTCATACATTTACAGGTGCATCAGGCACACAATATGAATTTTATGAATATGAACCTAGCTTTACAAAAGACACAAAAATTTACATTTGGTGTAGCGGTACAAGATCCGTAAACGTAAAAGCAGTTATAGTTGAAGCAGAAGTTGCTCCTGAAAAAGAAGCTCAAATAGCTCCTGCCGTTAGTGCATTTACACCAACAGCTGAAACAGTAGCAAAAAATGACGGTAAAATTGCTATAGATGCAGATGAAATTTCAGATCCTACAACACTTGAATATAAATTCGGTGAAAATGGAGAAGCAACAGCAGTTGAATCTGCAGAACTTACAGGCTTGACACCGGGTGACTACTATTTCCGTTTTGCTGAAACAGATGAAAAACTAGCTTCTCCTTGGTCAGATAAAGTAACTGTTGGTGAATATGTTGCTCCGGATTTAACAACTCCTGAAGCACCGGTTGCAGCTGATTTTTCCGTAACTAATGCAGGTACAGACGGTAACGGTTCCATTGATATCGTTAAAGACGGTGCAGTTGCAGCAGATTACGAATATAAGAAAGTTGGCGACGGTTCATACACAGCAGTAGCGTCAAGTCCTGTTTCTCTTCCTGCCGGCAAGTATGTTTTCCGCATTGCAGCTAAAGCAGGTGTAAGTAATTCAAGTGCAGACAGTCCTGAACTTGAAATTTTAGCTTATCAAGCAGCTCCTGATCCAAGCTTGTTTGGTGTTGAAGGTGAAGTAACCGGCGTTACTGCCGCAATGGAATACAAGATTGGTTCAGAAGTTTCGTGGACACAATGTGACGGTAATGCAATTACAGGATTAAGCGTTGGTTATAAAGTATATGTTCGTTATGCGGCAAAAGAAGGCCATGCAGCATCAGAAGCAATTGAATTGACTGTAGAAGCATCGTTGGATCAACAAAACGTATGGACATTTACTTCAACGGATTTAAGTACATTACCATGGACAGCAGAAATCCAAAGTACTACAGGAAAAGATGGGGACGGTAACAACTTAACTCCATTTGCACAAGATACATATTACTCAAAAGGTCTTACAATAACATCTTCAGCAGAAAGCGTTGCATATTTACGTACTGATAAGGATGTAATTCAAACAATAGGTGCAGGTGCAATGGCATATGTAAAAGATGTTAAAGGTCCTGCAAGAATTACTGTTGAAGTAACAAATACAGGTAGCAACTCTGGTCGCACAATTGGTATTCTTCAAAATAATACTTTTGCTGAATTATTTGCACAAGCAGAAGGTGAATATGCATTAAAAGCACAGTCCTCAGATGTTGCAAGTAGTAGTACAACAGTTACACTTTCATACAAATATTCAGGCACAGATGTAACAAACTTTGGTATTGTTTGTGTAGGCGGTGCTTTACGCGTTAAGAAAGTAACTATTGATTCAACGGTAGCAATTGATGAAACAAAAACATGGCCTGTTGAAAGTGTAGATCTGGATCAAAAATCACTTGACTTTAACTTAATTGATCCTGACCTTGCTCCTATAACGTTGACAGCAACGGTTAATCCAAGTTGGACAACAGACAGCAAAGATGTAACATGGATTTCAAGTGATACAAGTGTTGCCACTGTAGATGATGGCGTTGTTTCGGCTGTAGCAGAAGGAACTGCCATAATTACAGTAACAAGTGTTGCAGATGTTGACAAAACAGATACTTGTACAGTAACCGTTACAGAAGACCAAGTATTGCTTTCGGAGACGGACACAGTAAAAATTGCCGGTGATACAGCAGCATTCGAGGGAGAATCTGCAATTACATTAACAGCAAGACTTGAAAAATCATATACAGAGGATATTACTTACCAGTGGTATAAGGATAATGTTGAAATTCCTGAAGCAACAAATTCAACATACAGTTATATGCCTGGTGATAACGAAAGAGGTTCTAAAGAATTTAAAGTTGTAGTAACAAGTGCTTCTTACCCAACAGGAATAAATACAACACATAGCATTACTGCTTATGGTATATCTGATACATATGGCGAAGTTGGATTTATTGCTAAAACTGATGGAGATGCGGATTCATTCCTTAGTGGAACAGAAGTAAAACCAGTTGCTAAAGATTATGAAGTAAGTGCTGATAGTGATACATTAAGTGTTACTCTTGTACAAGGTACTAAAACATCACAGTTACGAACTAGAAAAGGTTTTAATGCTGTAAAAATAAAAACTGATACAGCTGAAACAGGATTAAAGCTCGCAAATATTTCCGGTCCGTTTAAGGTTGAAATTCGTGCAGAAGGCTACAAAGAAGGTAGAACTGTTGATGTTAAAGCCGGAGCGTTGGATGTAGTAAGCAAGGAAAGTCCTTCAGGTTCAGCAGATGGTAAATCATATGTATTGGATTATATGTATACCGGAACTGATGTAGTAGATGTTTTCATAGGAGCAACAGACAACGTTGACTTCCAAGGCATTAAAGTTATTACTTATAGTGATGAATTTTAATTAATACTTGTAGCTTAAGCTAAAAAAAATGACACCCGCTTCAAATGGAGCGGGTGTTTTTATATTTGAAAAAAATATATTTAATTAATCATGCATTGCAGTAATTTTACTGGCAGGTGGGACACTTTCTGTAAGCCAAACATTTCCACCTATTGTGCTACCTTTACCTATTACGGTTTCACCTCCTAAAATTGTGGCACCTGCATAAATTGTTACATCATCTTCTATTGTAGGGTGGCGTTTTTTATCGCACAAGCATTTTTTTACGCTTAATGCACCTAAAGTAACTCCTTGGTAAAGTTTTACATTTTTTCCTATAACGGCAGTTTCTCCTATTACAACACCGGTTCCGTGGTCAATAAAAAATCCTTCATCAATTTGTGCTCCCGGATGAATGTCTATGCCTGTTTTGCCATGAACATATTCGCTCATAATTCTTGGAATTAAAGGAACATCATATATATAGAAGAAATGTGCAATTCTGTGAACAATAATTGCTTCCAAACCCGGATATGACAAAATTACTTCTTCTGTATTTTTTGCGGCAGGGTCGCCGGCAAGTGCGGCTTGTGTGTCAAGATTAATTTTTTTTCGCATCTCAGGAATGCAGCTTATAAAATCCAAAACTATTTTTTCAGCGTCTTTATATGTTTTTTCTGCACTTTTTTTATGCGAAAAAAACAAAGCTTTGTGAATTTCTGCCGTAAGTCTTGCAATTATTCTTTGTACACGTTCACCCGTTCTGTAATGTAGGGTAAATTTATTAATTTTTTCATCAAGATGGAAACCGGGATAAATTAAAGCTTGAATATCTTTTAAAGATAAAATAACAGTTTCTCTGTTTGGCAACGTTTCAGCTTCATCTAGATTAATTCCGCCGTAAGTTTCATAAGATTTTAAGATTTTAGTTACCAGCGAATCAATTGTTTTATTATTATCCATATATACCATCCTTTACATTAATATACATTAAAACATAAAAAAGTGCAATTTAATTTAATTATTTTTGCGTTAAAGCATTGACAAAAATACATTTTTCTTATAATATTGACAAACATCTCATTTTGGCACTTTTTTATAGTGTGGATGTAAAGGTATGCCTTTATAGCTCAGACGGTAGAGCGCAACAATGGTAATGTTGAGGTCTGCGGTTCGATTCCGCATGGAGGCTAAAATAGATGTTAAGTATAAATAATGTAACGGTTTTATCGTTTTAAGGAGTCATATATGGCAAAAAAAGCAAAAACAGCAATTGAAATCATAGCATTACAATGTAGTGAATGTAAACGTAAAAATTACACAACGTATAAAAATCGCAAGAATATCCAAGGGAAGATGGAATTTAGTAAATATTGTCCATTTGATCGCAAACATACCTTGCATAAAGAAACAAGAGCAAAATAAATAATCTAGGCCAATAGCTCCAATGGTAGAGCGGCGGTCTCCAAAACCGCATGTTGAGGGTTCGAGTCCTTCTTGGCCTGTATTTTATATAAAATGGGGTGTTGAATGAAAATCGTCGGTTTTTTGAAAGAATCTATAGCAGAACTTAAAAAAGTAGTTTGGCCTGGTAAAGATGATGTTATTTCCTCAGTTAAAGTCGTATTAATTTCTACGGTTGTTGTGGCAGTTATTTTAGGTTTACTTGATTTGCTTTTTGTAACCGGTATGAATTTGGTATTCTAGGCGAAATATAAATGGGAAAAGGTTGGTATATTCTTCATACATATTCCGGTTATGAAGACAAAATCGAAAAAACAATTCGCAGATATCTTGAAAACGGTGAAATTTCTTCAAGTGTGGTTTTAGACATAAAAATACCTGTTGAAGATGTTGTTGAAATTAAAGACGGTAAAAAAAAGATAATCACAAAGAAATTTTTTCCCGGTTATATTATGATTGAGATGGATTTGCCTGATTTTGGCTGGAAAAAAACTTGTTCCGTAATTCGTCGTATACAAGGTGTAACCGGTTTTGTAGGGGCATCGGCAAATTCTAAGCCGCGTCCCATTTCAACGGATGAAGCAAAGGCTTTGTTACAAAAATCCGGTGAGCTAAAAGGTGAAAAAACAGCTCGAATAAAACAGTCATTCAGTGTTGGTGAACAAGTTAAAATTATTGACGGTCCTTTTGCAACGTTTACAGGCACAATCGAAGAAGTAAATGCAGAAAAAAACAAACTTCGCGTTATGGTTGGTATCTTTGGTCGTGCGACTCCTGTGGAAGTTGATCTTTTACAAGTAGAAAAAGTTTAATCTTTTGAAGAATTCTCAAAAACGTTAAAGAGTAAAATTTTGCGTTTTTGTTATTCTTGTTTTGGGAGAAGTTTTGGTTCGTTGAACAGAGAAACTTCGTTAGATGAATTTGCATTATATAAAATTCGTCATACCAATATAAGGAGCTATATATGGCAAAGAAAAAGGTAACGGCTATCATTAAATTGCAGTGCCCTGCAGGAAAAGCAACTCCTGCACCGCCTGTTGGTCCGGCTCTTGGTCCACATGGTGTTAGTGCACCTCAATTTGTACAACAATTTAATGACCGTACAAAATCCATGGAACCCGGACTTGTAATTCCGGTAATTATTACAGTTTATCAAGACAAGTCTTATACTTTTGTTTTGAAAACTCCTCCAGCCGCTGTTCTTATAAAAAAAGCAGTTGGCCTCACAAAAGGTGCAAGTAATCCTCTTAAAGATAAAGTTGCTAAATTGAGTAAAGCAAGTCTTGAAGAAATTGCAAAGACAAAAATGCCTGATATTAATGCAAATGACATTGAAGCTGCAAAAAAAATTGTAGCCGGTACTGCACGCAGTATGGGTGTAGAGGTGGAGCGATAATATGAAACATGGAAAAAACTATCGCGCAGCGGTAAAAAAACACGATTTAACACAGTCATATGATACTGTGAAAGCATGCGAAATTGTAAAAGATATTAAATATGCTAAATTTGATGAAACTGTTGAAGCTCACGTAAATCTTCGGTTGACAAAAAGCCAAACGGTTCGTGATACCTTGGTTTTCCCTAATCAATTCCGCGGTGAAAAGAAAGTTCTTGTTTTTTGTAAAGAAGATAAGATTCAAGAGGCTTTGGATGCAGGTGCTACTTATGCCGGAAATGATGAGTATATTAACAAAGTAAAAGACGGTTGGTTGGAGTTTGATATTGCAGTTGCAACTCCGGATATGATGAAAGATGTAGGTCGTCTTGGTATGGTTCTTGGTCGCAGAGGTTTAATGCCTAACCCTAAAACCGGCACAGTTACTAATGATATTGGTGCTGCAATTAATGAGTTAAAAAAGGGTCGTGTTGAATTTCGTGCTGACAAAACAGGTGTTGTTCATATTGCAGTTGGTAAGATTTCAATGGATGCAGAAAAAATTGCAGAAAATATCAAAGTGCTTATCAAAGAAATTAATAATAAAAAACCTGCAGACGCTAAAGGTGATTATATGCAATCTGTTTCTGTGAACTCAACAATGGGTCCTGGCGTTTGGGTTAACTTTAAGGAGGGAGAATAATTATGGCTATTAAAGCAAAAAAACTCCAACCGGCAAAAATACAAGCTATTGCAGTTGTAAAAGACATTTTTGAAGGCTATAATGACTACATTTTTGCTGATTATCGCGGTCTTACCGTTGAACAAATTACTTCCCTTCGCAAGCAACTTCGCGATAAGGACTGTGAATTCAAAGTAGTAAGAAATAATTTTGCACGTGTTGCATTTGAACAAATGGATATTAATTCCGTTGCAGAATATCTTGCCGGTCCAACTGCTGTGGCGTTGGCAAAAGAAGATGCAAATGAAGTTGCAAAAATACTTTTCGATTTTGCTAAAGAAGTTCCGGCTTTAAAAGTTAAAGGTGCATTTATTGATAAAGAAATTTTTGATGCATCAAAAATCGAAGAATATTCAAAACTCCCTGGAAGAAAGCAAATGATTGCAATGATTATGTCTACAATCAATGCACCAATCCAAAAAGTTGCCGCAACATTGAAGGCATATGTGGAGAAAAAAGAGGCAGAAGGCGAAAATTAATCTGCTTGAGCAGATTATCGCTTAAAAAAACATTGGTCAGGCTTCATAGCTGTCGTCCTGTCCAATAAAAAAATATTTAAGGAGAAGATAATATGGCAGCTCTAACAACAGATCAAATCTTGGATGCAATTGCATCTATGACAGTTCTTGAAGCTTCTGAGCTTGTAAAAGCAATGGAAGAAAAATTTGGTGTAACAGCAGCAGTTGCAGTTGCAGCGGCACCGGGAGCAGCGGCAGCAGGAGCACCAGCTGAAGAACAAACTGAATTTAACGTATCTCTTGAGGCAGCAGATCCTGCAAAGAAAATTGCAGTTATCAAGGCTGTTCGTGAAGTTACCGGTATTGGTCTTAAAGAAGCAAAAGACTTGGTTGAAGGTGCACCAAAAGTACTTAAAGAAGAAGTTTCAAAAGAAGAAGCAGCTAAAATTAAAGAAACAATTGAAGCAGCCGGTGGTACAGTTAAAATTTCTTAGTTTTATTAAGCAAGGTTATGAAGCATTTGGCACTTTATGTGCCGATGCTTTGTTTGTTTTTTATTTTTTAGAAGCCGCCTGTTTTTATAAACAGACGTCGGTTTGTTTTTTATAATGTTTTTAGAAGGGAGGTTTGATGTTCGCAAAAAGTCGGACGATCAATCGTCAATACGTTGGTAAAAATATCCAAAACTTTATGGATCTTCCAAATTTAATTGATATTCAGCTTGAGTCCTATGAGAATTTTCTTCAAAAAAATAAATTGGATAATAAAGAAGCAGTTGCTAATCAAGGCTTGGAAGAAGTTTTTCAGGCAACGTTCCCTATTGAAAGCCCAAATGGCGACATGGTTCTCGAATATGAATACTATGAGCTTGATGAGGCAAATGTTAAGTTTTCAGAATTAGAATGTAAACAAAAAGGTTTAACATATTCTATTCCATTAAAAGCTCGCATTAATTTGATTTTTCAGGAGACGGGAGAAATCCGTCAAAAAGATATATATATGGGTGACATTCCACTCATGACAGAACGTGGAACATTTATTATAAACGGTGCAGAACGCGTTGTTGTATCACAAATTCATCGTTCGCCGGGTGTAATTTTTTCCGATGATAAAGAAGTTTGTTCCAGTCGTATTATTCCGTATCGTGGAAGTTGGTTGGAATTTGAAATTGACCATAAAAAAGAACTTATTTATACGAAAATTGACCGAAAAAAACGCATTTTAGGCACAATATTATTGCGTGCATTAGGCTTTGATACTCGTGAAGAAATCATTAAAGCTTTTTATAATACGGAAAAAATTAAAAT
>JAAYNH010000085.1 GCA_012520945.1 Treponema sp.
CCTTCTGTTTATAATTTGAAAGCAACAACTGCAAAGTCAGTTGCTTAAATAAATTTGGGGTGTTTGAGGACTGTACTAATATTGACTATTCCAAATTCCTCATCAACTTCGAGATAGGATAATTATGCAGGCAATGAAAAATCCATGGAGACAAGATTTATCAGCCTTTGTTTTTTTTAGTAAGAGCCGAGCTGATAGACCAATGGATACTGACGCATGGTCTGTTTATATGCGACGAGCTCTAAAATCAATTGGATATCCAAATCCAGAAAAAATTTGCTTCCACAGTTTTAGACACAGTTGGTGTACAACTACACTTTCAGAAATTGGGGATCAGCGAATTTGTATGATTGGTTCAGGACACAAAACGGATAAAGTTTTTGCCCATTATGCAAATCACATCAAAAGAGAATGAGCTTTAGAAACTATTGCAAAAACTTCAGAAAGATTATTCGCACCAATTTTTGAGGAATTATCTATCACTGATATTGAATATTGTATTTGTGATGAAGCAGCAGCAGGGAATAACAGAAAATTGATTTTTTTTAATAGGAGTGAAGCATGAGAAAAGAAAAAGAACAAGAAGAGTTGTGGCTTCAGAAAGAAGTCATAGAGTTTTTAAGATGTGCTTCATCAACATTTTTTACAGCTAAGCGCTATGAAAAACTAAGAGCAAAAGCAATAAAAGATGGAAGCCGCAGAAAGTACAAAAAATCTCATGTTCTTGCATTTGTTGAATATTTGCAAAAATCAGTTTAACCCAGAGGCGACACGTGTCGCTTTGAAAAATGAATAATGAGGAATTGACTTGCAGAAACTGATGTGATTTTAGTTTCTGCAAGTTTTTTTTGAACAAAATGGATTGTACCACGGAAAACTTCATTGTCCTACAGATAAGTTATTTGTGCAAAAGGATTTAGAGAGCTTTGTGGAACAGGTCTTTATCTTGCGGAACGCTAGAGGGGGTGGAATTTGATGGGAAAGTTGGAGCGACACGTGTCGCTTTTGTGGGATGATAATGTGATGAGTTTCAAAAAAAAGTGTTAGAGGGACGTTATTTTGCCAAAAATTTATTTTAATTTCTCTCACGTTTTCGTGAGTTTTTATTGAAATTTTGAAAGATTTTTGATATTATTATTTCAATGTGTACAAGTTACAAAAAACTTTGGAAGATCTTGATAGATCGAGATATGAACAAGAGTGACCTTATAAGGCAAGCAAAGATAACAAGTAACATAATTGCCAAAATGGGTAAAGGTGAAGATGTTTCTTTGGAGAGTCTGCGAAAAATATGCATTGCTCTAGACTGTGAAATTGGGGAGATCATGGAAGTGAATCCTAAAGGTGAAAAAACATAATTAGTGAGACATTATTTGTCATCTTGCGTATGTTATAATGATAGTATACTTCTATTGTCAAGTATGGAAGGATTTAACGATATGAATAAAATAATTTCTTCACCTATGAATTATATAGGTGGTAAATATAAATTGTTGCCTCAAATATTACCATTATTTCCAAAGAATATCGAAACTTTTGTAGATTTGTTCTGTGGAGGTTGCAATGTCGGTATAAATGTTACTGCGAAAAAAACAATTTTCAATGATAATCTTACCTATCTGATAGATTTATATAGAAAATTTGATTCTTTGAATAAGGAAGATATTCTTAATCATATTGACAACCGTATAAATCAATTTAATCTTTCTATTACAAATAAAGATGGTTATCTAGAATTACGGAAACTTTATAATTCAGAGAAAAATCCACTGGATTTGTTTGTTTTAGTAGCTTACTCTTTTAATCATCAAATCAGATTTAACAATTCTCATGAGTTTAATAATCCTTTTGGTAAAGAGAGAAGTTGCTTTAATGAACACATGAAGAATAATTTGCTTGATTTTTTGAATGCTCTTAATAAGAATACTATTGATTTTACTTCATTTAATTTTGATGAATTCGATTTTTCAGGTCTTTCGTCAAATGATTTTGTTTACTGTGACCCTCCATATTTAATCACAATAGGAACTTATAATGATGGTAAGCGAGGATTTACTGGCTGGAGTGAAACAGAGGAAAGAAAACTTTTGAAAATTCTTGATAATTTAAACGAAAAAAAAGTATCATTTGCACTTTCCAATGTTTTAGATCATAAAGGAAAAGAAAATTTAATTTTGAAGAATTGGATAAAAGAAAATAATTATTTTATTTCATATATTTCCAAAAATTATGCTAATTCAAATTATCATACGATAGATCGCAATAAAAATTCAACTGTTGAGGTTTTAATAACTAATTACACCCCTCAATCTGTAGCACAAGAAAATTTTGTTTTAAAGTTGGCATAAGATGAGATATATTGGAAACAAAGAAAATATATTAGAAAATATTTATAGCATCTTACAATCAAATGAGGTACAAGGTAAAACTTTTTTTGACTTTTTTGCTGGAACAACAAATGTAGGACGTTTTTTCAAATCAAAAGATTATCAAGTTTCTTCCTCTGACATTTTATATCTTTCCTATTGTCTGCAAAAAGCTTACATAGAAAATAATTCCGAACCAAAATTTGAAAAATTATTAAATTTTATTCCCCAACAAAATACAGAAAGTTTTTTTTCTTATCCACTCGAAATTGTTGTAGGTTACCTAAATACACTTGAAGGTGTTGAAGGTTTTATCTATAAAAACTATACACCATCAGGAACAAAAGACCTTTCTCAACCTAGAATGTATTTTATTGATGAAAATGGTAAAAAAATAGATGCAATTCGTCAACAAATCGAAAATTGGAAAAACGAAGATTTGATTTCTGAAACAGAATATTTTGTTTTACTTGCTTGCTTAATAGAAACAATTGGATTCTATTCAAATATAGCAGGTGTTTACGCAGCTTTTCACAAAACATGGGATTTTCGGGCATTAAGACCATTAGAATTACGAACAATCAAATTCCTTGATAACCATCAAAAAAATATTGTTTATAACGATGATAGCATGAATCTTTTAGATAAGGTTAATGTTGATATTCTTTATCTTGATCCACCATATAATGAACGTCAATATGCTCCAAATTATCATATTTTAGAAACTATTGCAAAATATGATGAACCAGAATTACGTGGCGTTACAGGTATGCGAGACTATGCTAGTCAGAAATCAAGATTCTGCAATCCGAATACGGCATTAGAAGATTTGGACAAAATCGCTAAAAATGCGAAATATAAAAATCTCGTTTTAAGTTATAATTCAGAAGGAATAATGCCATCTGAAAAAATTATTGGAACTTTAAAACAATATGGCTCGGTAAAATTAGAGCAATTCGAGTATGCTCGTTTTAAAAGCAATAATAATGGACTTGCGAGAACAAAAAAAACTGTATACGAACAATTATATATTTTGAAAAGAGAGGTGTAATATGAATCTTTGGATTTTAACAGAGGAAAGACCTAAAAAAGAAGTCTTAAAAATGATTTTTGAATATTTTGCAAAAGACCAGAATTGTGGTTTCTTTGGTGATTCAATTCGTATCATTCCTATATTGAACAAAGATAAGACTTTCTCTTTTACTTATGAAGTTATTGGTTTCAAATGTGCAAAAGTGGATAAAGTGTTTATAAAAACTGTTTCGGGAAGTTCAAGTTTTACAGATTTCCTTGTTTTCTATCA
>JAAYNH010000011.1 GCA_012520945.1 Treponema sp.
AACGTGACTGTTCCTTCATGGAGAGCAACAAAAGATATTTCTTTAAAAGCAGATCTTGTTGAAGAAGTTTCGCGCATTTATGGTTATGATAATTTTGCAGTAACTTCAACACGCAGTTTATTAAAGCCGGAAAAATCTTTGCCGTGTCGTGAAGAAGATAATCGCATAAAAGATTTATTGATTCATCGATATAATATGCATGAAGTTCATTCTTATATTTGGTTTGAAGGAAAAAAACTTTTTGACATAGGTATTGAAGTTGAAGAAAATCCAACGTTGCTAAATTCTGTAACTCCTGAAAATTCTGTATTACGTAATTCAATGTTACCTACAATTTTAACTTTTACATATGAAAATAAAAGTTATGCTGACGCATATAGTATTTTTGAAATAGGTCGTGTTGTTGAAGGCGTTAACAAAGACGGTAATTGTAATGAAAGACGTAAATTAGGCATAGTTATTTTTGACAAACGTAATTCGGAAAAACAAACATATTTTAAGGCTGTTGATGTTGTTAATAATATTGTGAAGTCGATTAAACATTGTTTGCCATCTTTTGCAAAAACAAAAATTACTCATGCATGGCAACATCCAAAAAACACTTCCGACATTTTTGTCGCAGATATAAAAATTGGAACACTTTGTACTTTACATCCGTTTAATGCACAAAAAATTGATAAAAATGCTGCAATTGTTTGTGTTGAAATAGACATGGAAATATTTAATGAAATTCCGGTTAAAGAAATGCAGTTCCAAGATGTTTCAAAGCATCCTTCTATTGAATATGACATTTCTTTGGTAGTACCAAAAACTATACTGTTTAATAATGTGAAAACAAAAATTACAAATATGAATGTTGCCGATTTGGCCGATATTAAAGTGATTGACGTTTATGAACTAGAGAACGAAACTTCAGTTACTGTACGATTTAATTTTAGTGCTTTTGATCGTACACTTGTAATGGATGATGTTCATGCAAGCATGAATAAAATTGTTACTGAGTTGGAAAAAGATGGAATTAAGAGTCGTTTCTAGTTTCTAGCGTATAGAGCATTCATATTTTTTAACCATTGTGCTTTTTGTCGTGCTAATGTACTGTCAAGCATTTCTTTTTTCATGCGCCAAGCCCAGTTTGTGCCACCACAAGTTCCCGGTGTATTCATTTTAGTTTCCGTGCCTAAAGCATAAACATCTTGCAATGGAAAAATGGCCGTATTTGCAATGGAAGCTAAGCATAAACGTAAAAGAGCGGCACATAAATGTGTGTGCGGAATGTGAATACCCATGCATTCACCTAGATAATTGTGCAAAAAACTCAGTTGTTTATCGTTCAAACTGTCAACCCAGCCTTGCGTTGTGTCATTATCATGAGTTCCTGTATAAATGACTGAGTTTGTTGTAGTAAAGTTATGTGGCAAAAATGCATTTTTTGCATCGCTAAAAGCAAATTGTAAAACCTTCATGCCCGGAAAACCGCATGCATCACGCAAGGCAGTAACTTTTTCAGTGATGACACCTAAGTCTTCTGCAATGATTGGTAATTTACCGAGTTTTTGTTCGATTGCATCAAAGAGTTTTTTGCCGGGGCCTGCAATCCATTTTCCTTTTACGGCAGTTTTTTCTTTTGCAGGAACAGCCCAGTATGACTCAAAACCTCTAAAATGGTCAATGCGTATCATATCATACATTGTTAAAGAGTGTTTTATTCTTTGTATCCACCAATCATAATTATCTTCTTCCATAGTTTTCCAGTTATACAAAGGATTCCCCCAGAGCTGACCGGTTTCACTAAAATAATCGGGGGGAACACCGGCAACTACTGTGGGCTTACCGTTTTTTAACTGAAAAAGCTCAGGATGGGTTTCAACGTCTACAGAATCGCTTGCAACAAAAATAGGTAAGTCTCCAATGATGAGAATATTTTTTTCGTTGGCATAAGATTTTAATTTTATCCATTGTTCAAAAAAGAAATATTGAATTACTTTGTATTTTTCAATTTTTATTTTATCGGATTTATTATTTTCTTTTTTGCACATATATATTGCAAAGTCATCGAGCCAAAACTTGTTTTTTCTTTTAAATAATTCATATTCTTTTTTTTCTGCAGTATTTAATTTTTTTAAGAATTCATTTGCCGCTAAATTTAATAGGGGAAGTTTCCATTTTTTTAGCAATTCAAAATTTACAAAATTGTCATCATGTACATTATCAGGGATTGAACAATCAAGCGAAGTTAGATAATCTTTTTGAATTAATTGATCCAAATCAATTAATAACGGATTTCCTGCAAAAGCGGAATATGATGAATAAGGTGATTCGCCAAAACCTGTTGGGGTTAAAGGTAAAACTTGCCAAATTGTTAAACCGGCACTTTCTAGCCAATCTATAAAACGGAATGCTTCTTTTCCAAAAGTTCCAATGCCTTGAGAATTCGGTAATGAAGTCGGATGCAATAAAATTCCACTTCTTCGGATGTTAGTTATAATCATATATTCATTATACAGCTATTTTTTTAAATCTGCCAGTGTTTTGTCTTCGTAATGTAAAATTAAAGCAATAGTTTTCGAAGCAGTCAAAAGTAAATCCATGTCAGAATATTGCCAAATGCGTTTTGAAGTGGTCATTTCTGCGCGTAATGTGCCATATTGTTTTTCTTTGTAAGTAACTTTTGAATAACAGCCGGAAATGACTTTTTGGTTTTTAAGAATATCGAACAAAGTGTCTTGGTTAATTTCTTGTAATTCAGCAATGTCATTAACTGAACCGATTTCAGAAGCAGGATTCATTGTATATGCAAGAAGTTTAGTTGGAACATACTTGAAGTTTTGTGTTCGTGAAAGCGGATGAATTTTTTCTATGATAATATTTTTTTCATCTTGTAGACAAATATGATCAATCATCAAAAAAGAATTAAAAAATTTAAATAAATCATCAATGCCTTTTTTTAGACCGGCATTAACACTCAAAAATCTAAAAATGCTTGAGTGCATATACATACTGTTCATGAAAGATTTTTCTTGAGGCTTTAAAACTAGATTTTTATGTTTTTCTTCCAGATAGATAACAAAACAGTTACGACCTTTTGTTTTACCGCGATATAAAGCTTTGTCCGCAGTTTCTAATAAATGTGTATAGTTTTTTGCATCAAGAGGAAAGCGAGAAAGTCCTTGTGTAATTGTAATATAAAGTCCGTCAAATTCAGGTGAAATGTAGCCGTTAACTTTGTTTATTTCTTTATGGCAAAGGTTCCATAGTTCATCATATTCGACAATGCCTTCATATACTAAAATAAATTCATCTCCGCCAAAACGTGCAACAACACCAAAGTTTTTTGAAACATCTTTTAGTTTTTTTGCAACTGAAGCAATGATTTTATCTCCGGCAATGTGTCCGTAAGTGTCATTTACGCGTTTAAAATTATCAATATCCACTAAAGCCATACTGAAAGGTATATTATTGGAGACTAAATGGTTAATGTAATCTACAATCACTTCCCTGGTGTAGACACCGGTGAGAGGGTCGGTAGGGAAAGATCCTTTTTTAAAATAATCTTTTGTCATGGTTAAATTATAAGGCATAACTTTTAAAAAAACAACTATAATAAAAAATAAATTTAATTTGTCAAAAAAGTGAAAATTTGTCAAAAAAATACTATGAATTTTAGCGAAAAAATTGGGGGCACGAGCTGTACTGGAATCCGCTTCTTTTACACATGGAAAAGATCGCTACTCAATTATTCTTTTGGACGAAGCATTTAAAATTGTTCAAGATAATGCGGGTATAGGTTTTATCATAGATGGTATTCGTAAAAGATTTTTAAAAATTGATACAACGCTTGCCAACAAAACTCCTAATATTCTTGATGCACTTTTTTATATTGCCGAACAAAATGCTCCTCCCATTGAAGGAATTCCGTTGCCTGGAGCAGGAATCGGATATTTAAGTTATGAATTTTGTACACGATGCGACACTATTCAGATGGCTAGTCAAAAAGATGATTTGTATATTCCGGAGTCGTTATTTATTGTAGGGCATTTATATATTATTTTTGATCATTTTACAGAGACAATTCATCTTTTTGGTCTTAATTATGCAGAACACGAAATTAATCTTGAGCAAGCTGTAATGACGTTATGAAAAGATTAGAGGACCTTGATTTTTCATATCTTTCACCGTCGACTCAAAATAAAATGTGTACTGTTGTAACTGATGTTGAAGCGTCAAAAAAAGAATATATTGAAAAAGTTATTGCACTGAAAAAACATATTGTCTCTGGTGATATTATTCAAGCGGTGAGCAAGCGGAATTACTTAGTCCGTATGTTTATGCTATTGTTGCCGGTTCCGTTTTTGTAAATTTGATAATCGAGACAGTTGGTAAAAAAGGTGAACATATTGAAAAAGCTGAAGAAATGTATGAGAAGTTGCACAATAAAGCAAAAGAACTTTGTTATTAATAGAGATTTTCCCTTGTTATGCCTGTAGTGTTTTTCTGTTATATGGCATATTGGTTACGACCTTTTTCTTTTGCCTCATATAATTTTTTATCGGCTTGTCGTGTCATCTCATAATATGTTTCTTGTGATTCGGAGAATAACCACTCACCAACACTTAGTGTTATGCGCATTTCAGGATAATCACAAAAACGGATATTACGAGTGGTGTTAACCAAACTATCTAATTTATTTTTAAATCGTTCAGGTGTAACATCGTTATATAATACAATAAATTCATCTCCACCGTGTCTTATGACACAATCGCCGTTTTCATGTTTGCAATGACTTTTAAGTACGTCTGCCACAGCAACTAAAGCCATATCTCCTATTGCATGACCGTACGTATCATTAATTTGCTTAAAATAATCCACATCAACAACAGCTAACGAATATTTCATATTTGGATCTTTCCATTCGCCGTTTTTAGGATTAATTAATGAAGTATTAACGAATTGTCTTGAATAACAACCAGTAAGAGCATCGAGCTTAACTAAGCGTTCCAGTGTTTTATTCGTATCTTTAATCTTTATTCTGTCTGTTGTAATTAATGCAAGTAAAAAAGAAAAACCGAAAACAATTATAAAAGCAAGGGCATATTTATAATATGTTATCCAACCGGAAGTTGGTGCAAGCTCAATATGCCATAGTAAATTTTTTATTGTAAATTCATAGGAAACAGGATTTTCCGGTAACTTAGGAGATGCAGTTAAAGTGATTTTTTCATTATTTTTATTAATGTATTGCAAATGATAATTTATACCATGTTTTGAAAGAGATGTCATATCGATAGTTTTTAAGAAGTCTTCAAAGTCTACGGTTATTGTAGTAAATCCCCAAAACTTTTTTTCATGTGTATTGGAAGTAAAAATAGGCAAACGTCCAGCAAAACCTGTTCCGCCTTGAACCAAATTAAATGGATTTGTTAATACTAAATTACATTTTTCAAAAGCATCTAAAGCTTCTAAATTTCCGGAAAGAGTTTCGTCCATAAAATTAAAATTGATTAAGTTTTCATTGCCTTCAAGAGGATATATTTTTTTTACAATGCCATCCGGTGCCAAAGTGATGTTTTTTAAACTAATATTCGTATTAAATTCTATATCTTCATAAATTTCAGGAGCGAGGATATCAAATTTATCAACGTTGCCATTTGTTGCAATCATCACATCTTTTAAAATTTGTGTTCGTGACATGATAGCATCGATAGCATTTTTTATTTTATTTGCTTCATTCATAGCAATATATATATGTTTTTCTTTTGAACGACGTAAAACATCTTGAGCGGTAGTAAGATATAAAACTGAAAGAAGTGTAAAAACACTAATAAATAATATTAAAGGAAATAACTTTTTTTTATATGTTTTGGCACATAACATAAATAATGACCTCCTTAACTTTTAACAATAGAATATTTAAAATACATAAAAAGTTCAATAAAAAACTTGCACTTTTAATAACATATATTATAATAGTAGATAATTAAAAGAGGTGTTATTATGGAAATAAATTCTGTGCCGCAAGTATTGCGCACAAGTGCATTAAAGTATCCAAAATTAGTTGCTCAATATTATAAAGACGAAAATAAAGATTTTCAGCCGATACTTTATGAAAAATTGTATGAAAATGTGCTGACATTTGCATCCGGCCTGATGAGTAGCGGTTGTAAACGTGGCGAAAAAATCGGCGTAATAATGGACAACCGTCCTGAGTGGATGGTATGTACACTTGGTGCTTTAACGCTTGGCATGATTGATGTCCCGCGTGGTACGGATTCAACTGTTAGTGATTTGGAATATATATTATCGTTTGCAGATTGTAAAATTGTTATTGCAGAAACACAAAATGCTTTTAATAAAATTCTTGAAGCTAAAGATGCTTGTCCGGTTTTGAAAACTATTATCGTTGTAAATGAAATTGATGAACCTAATGACGTAAAAGGCTTGCAAATTTTATATTATGACGAATTAATGAAGAGCGGAAAAGAAAATTTACAAAAAAACAATCCTGAAAGTGAAATGCTCAAAGGAACATTGGACGATCTTTCCACGATTATTTTTACATCGGGTACAACGGGTGAGCCAAAAGGTGTTATGCTTTCTCATAGAAATTTTGTGGCACAGTTACCGGAGCTTGCAAAAGTTATTGCGATTGAACCCGGTCGTTCTTCGATTGCGGTATTGCCGATATGGCACAACTTTGAACGTGAATGCGAATTTTTATTACTCTATAGGGCATGTGCCATTTATTATTCTTCTCCATTGGCAAGTGTTTTATTACCGGATTTAGCAAAGGCGAATCCATATGTATTTCCTTCTGTGCCACGAGTATGGGAAGCTGTATACGATGCAATTTTTAAATTAATGAAAACACAAGGTGGAGTAAAAAATGCCATTTTTAAGGCAGCAGTGGCAATTGGTTCTTTTTGGAAAGCGCGACAGTTAAAACTTGCAGGTCGATGGTGTCGTATGAAAAAAAGTGATTTTATTACACAACCGCTTTTTGCATTTTTGCCGGTAGTGCTTTTATATCCTTTATACTTACTTGCTGACGTACTTGTGTTTAAAAATATTCGAAAACGTTTTGGCAAAAATTTTAAATATGGCGGAGGTGTCTCTGGCGGAGCTGCCTTGCCGCGCAACGTTGATATGTTTTTTGCCGCCGCCGGCGTAAATCTTTGCGAAGGTTATGGCATTACAGAAACCGCTCCTGTTGTAGCCTGTCGCGATATGTACAAGTCCGTCTTTGGAACGGTTGGCAAGCCACTTGGTTGTCTTGAGGCACGGATTGTCGACCCCGACGGAAACGAATGTCCGCAAGGCAAGGAAGGCGAGGTTTGGGTGCGTGGCGAATCGGTTATGCTTGGTTATTACAAGGACGAAGCTAAGACGAAGGAAGCGATAACAGAAGACAGTTGGTTCAAAACAGGAGATCTTGGCTTGCTTTCGGTTGACGGTGAGCTTGTACTCAAGGGGCGTGTAAAAGACACAATTGTTTTGCGCGGCGGAGAAAACATTGAGCCGGTACCTATTGAAATGAAACTCCAGGAATCCATGTTTATTACAACGGCTGTTGTCGTTGGTCAAGACGAGCGAAATTTGGGTGCACTTATTGTTGTAGATGAGGTTTCGCTCAAGCAGTGGCTTTCTGAAAATAATATAGAATATGATGACTTTGATGAGGTTCTTAAAACAGAAGTTGTGCAGAATATGTTTGCACATGAAATACGCAATCTTGTTTCAATCAAAAATGGATTTAAAATTTTTGAGTTGATTGCCAAATTCAAATTACTCAGTAAAAAGTTTGAAGTGGGACGTGAGCTTTCAATTAAAATGGAAGTTCGTAGAAATAAAATTCCTGAGTTTTTTGAAAAAGAACTAAAAGAGATTTTTGAAAATTAATTTGTAAAGAAAAATTGTAAAACCTGCACATTAAGACGGTTAAATTTCATCTTCTGCTTGTTCATTTTCCCCCGACAATTTTTCTTTTAGTTCTTTACCCGCTTGTTTGTATTTTTTATGTGTCCATTTTGGGAATGACTTAAATATGCGTCTTTGTGCAAATGATTTTTCTTTTAAAACACTCTTTTTTTCTTCTATAAGCTTGTGTAATTCCGCTTCGGCTTCTGCTTTTCGTGATTGTACATTTTCTTTAATAGCAGATACTTTTGCATCAACTTTTATAGTGCTTTCGGCAATGCGTAATCCAAGTTCATTTGAAAGAGTATGAATTTTTTCAGTAATTGTATTTAAGTATTTGAGTTTTTTGTTCAATTTTAGCACTGTTTGAACAGTAACAATAATATCAGCTAGCAAAATTGCATATATAATGCTCACACTTATAATAAGAGCTGTTTCAGGAATAAGATTATATATTTTTAATAAAAACGGATGCATATAATCAACAACAAAGACACATGCAATGCCCCATAAAATTGAAAATTTAAGACACACGTATCCGCCGATGTTGAACGGTTCATCTGTATAATCCCACCAGCGTTGATTAAATAGTTTATTTAATATCCAGCCACCAATTAGTTCAACTAAACTTGCAATTATGATTGAGCTAAAAAATAATAGTAGGCTATTTTCTCTAAAATCATACAGTATTAATATGATACTAATGGCACCAAAACCGTAAATTGGACAAATAGGACCGAATAAAAAACCTCTGTTTACAAATTTTTTTTCGTTTAGTGCCGCATAAGCTACTTCCAAACACCAACCTAAAAATGCATACGCAATAAAAAAAACGAGTAATTTTAAAAACATATTTTATTCCTTTATTCTGTGTTTTGTCGATACAGATTTATATTTATTAATTACATAATAATATTAAAAGAAAATAAAATGTCAAGAAATCTTTTACCGTGAAATCTTTTGAGAGGGTATTTTTCTTAACAGCTTCTGTAAAAAAACTTGATTTTTAAGAAATTACGTTTATAATAAGGACATCTGTTATTGAAAAAAAATTTTATTGTATAATTTTACTAAAAGTAGTATATATATGGTAAATAATAATGCTAATAGCAATTCAGATGAACAACCGAGACTACCTAAATTTAATCGTGGTTTTTTATGGTATTATTTTTTGGTACTTATAGGTGTTTTTGCATTAAACTTGTTTGTGCTGCCCCTAATTCAGGGCAAACAAATTCAACCGACTACGTATTCAACTTTTTTGAAAATGCTTGAAAATGATGAAATAAAAGCGGTAAGTTTTAGAGAAGATAAAATTGTATTTATAGATTTTGAAAAAGACGGTGTACAGAAAATTTATAAAACGGGCATTATGAACGACCCAAACATTGTCGAACGCTTGCAAGAAAAAGGCGTAGAATATTCTGCTGAAATTCCCGAAAAACCTAATATGTTTTTATCGTTTTTAATGACATGGGGCATTCCTATTTTATTTTTCTTTTTAATTCAGCGAGCAATGAGCAAACGCGTGCAAGGCATGGGCGGTCTGTTTCAAAATAATAAAATTAAAAAGTATGAGGCAACAAAAGAAAGTGCAACATTTAAAGATGTTGCAGGTCAAGAAGAAGCAGTCGAATCGCTTAAAGAAATCGTAGACTATCTGAAAAATCCTGAAAAATCCTGGAAAATATAGCAAGGTCGGTGCAAAGTGTCCAACCGGTGCATCAAACGATATAGAAAAAGCTACATCGGTTGCAAAATCTATGGTAACACAGTACGGCATGACAGATCGTTTTGGTATGGTTAAGTTGCAAGAGTCGGGGTCGCGCTATATGGGAGAAGCCGGTGCAATGTCTTGTTCCCAAGATACGCTAAAAGAAGTCGAGAATTTAGTAGTTGAAATTATTGCAAACTGTTATGCAAAAGCAAAAAAACTTATT